>JAUVUS010000286.1 GCA_030600865.1 Bacteroidales bacterium
CATATGTTATTAATAAAATAATTTAATGTTTCCTTAAATTATTTTATTAATAACATATGGATCATATCAGAATGATAATTAGTTATTATAAATGCGTAATATACCCCAGAAGCAACAGGATTATCGTTGTAATCCCTTCCATTCCACTCAACAGCATAATATCCGCAATTTAATTCCTCATCTACAAGAACTTTCACTAACTCGAAATTGAAATTCGTAACGTATAATAAAACGTGAGTCGGTTCTGTAACTCTAAAAGATATGGTTGTAGTTGGTCTATCAGTAAGATTGTTCTCATCAGGACTGGTTAGTGATTTAGAACAACCCACCAATATAATCATTATTGCAATAAGAATAAATATAAATCTACTAAGTTTCATGTATTCTCCTTTTTTTTCATTATTTTTTAATTGACATTAAGCAAGAAGACGATGCGTGCTGCGGGAATCGTACAGCGGATGATTCAGAGCACACTCAACAAAACACAACCTGAACTTATTAATATATTTTCTGCTCTACGGATATCTCCGCAGACGCAAAGCTAAGTTCTACTATCAATATCTTTTCTTATGAAATTTTATTCTATTTTTAACAATTTTAGGATTGCTCTGGATATTTTCTAGGATAATGTGCTCTTTGATACTCGTCATTATTTTACTATCAAAAAAAGACAATTTCTCAAATGTTTTTCTCTATCAATGCATTATTACTATTATAAAAAGTATATTTGAAAAAATATAAATACCAGAATATCGGCATGGCAATAATATTACCAAAAAATATTACAACTGCCCATAATGCTCTTCTATCTCCTTTTACTCTATCAGTCCTAAAAAGGAAAACAATATAGTAGATTAAAACAATATACATCACTGCTAATGTTATAAAAAAAAGAATATGAAAGAATACATAAGAGTTTGAATCTGGTTGATTTAAAGGCTGTTGAGCTATAAAAGTGATTGTGTAAATAAAATAAAACACAATATACAAAAATGGCCAAAAAGTAAAAACACCTAATATTACAGTACCTAATTTTTTCATTTTACCTCTCTATTAACCTGACCTAACATTTCTGCGAGCTGCGTGAATCGTTCAGCGAACGATTCAGTGCGCACGCAACAAAACACAATCTAAACTTACATAAATCTGTTTCTTCTTCGAAACTCCTGCTGACGCAGAGTTAGCAGGAGTTCTATGACAGGCAAGCTGCATAGGAACTCCTTATTATATTTGACGATTTTCTCCATTTATCATTCATCAAAATTAAATTCTGAATATTCCATTTTCTCAATCCAATTATGAACACTGAATTTTAAAATCCAGCAAAACAAATAAAACATTAATAATGCTATACTGTAAAAAGTCGTTTTAAGGATAGGATTATCTGAATTTGTAAACATCAGAATCAATGGAAAAATAATAATAATTATAAATGTTAAAATCCATTTCCATTTTTTTAAATCAATAAGTGTTTTGATCAGATAGGGAGTATAAATGATTGCGGAAGCTGTCAAAATCATTAACAAGATACCGTAACCAATTAATTTATAACCAGCGAGAAGAGCAATTGTCGAACCCTCGTATATTAAAGTCTGATAAAGTCTTCTCATTATCAGTTTTTGTCTTTGATTTTTAGCAGCATTATTATTTTTCAATTATTTTACCTTTGATATCATTATCATTTTCTTTTGTAACACCGATAGATCTTGTCGATTTTATAAAGTTCTTAACTTTTTTCGGACCGATAATCAAATACAAAGCAATTATCAATTTTAGGAAATACTCAATTAAATATCCAAGATTAAAAGTAGTGATTTTATATGGTAAACCTGTATTTCTTTTTATATCATCAATAATATTAACTAATTTGTTTGCTAAAGATGGAACTGCTTGTGTAAGCAAAATGATGCCAATAATTGAAAATATAATTGGTTTAAATATATTATAATCAAAATTTATTACTTCATCAAAACTCGCAGAATCGTTTACCATTAAAGTTGATATATTTTTAGCAAAACACCATAAGATGATACTGATTGCTAAAAAAACCGCTGGTAATGAAAATATTTGAATTAGCATAATTTTAGAAAATTCAAATTCTTGTTGTGTAACAGAATAAACTATTCCATGTGAAAAGGAAACAAACTTAATAAAAGCCGTTATTGACAATATTTTACAAGACAATACTGCTATGTCTTTCAATGTCATATTATATTCTCCCATACTTTTATGTTTGTAGATAATGTTCGCGCCTGCCACGTTCTTCTTGCAAGCCAAAGGCTTATAAACTTTTCTTTCAATCTGAATGTGGAGGCTTATATTATACACACACATCTTTATTTATATCAATTCTCTCGTATTTCCAATATCATCAACAATAAGGTCTTTATTTTTTATAAGCTGATCGTTTTGTTCTATTTTCATATTTTCTTCTCTATGATTCTTTATCGATTATCAATTGCTCAAACATTTTGCACCAATAATAATGAGTTTCTATTTTTCTTTTCTTTAACTTTTTAAGATGTTTATAAGTATCAGTGAATTCTGGTTCTTCATACTTTATTTTATCTGAGAATTTTTCGATTTTAGTGAAATCTTTATTCATAATTTTGGCAGCGAGATAAGCTGCTTTTGCAGCAGAGAGAATGGCATCATCTGCTCTGTAAGTAATATCTATAGGAAATCCTTTAAAGCGTTTTAATCCATCTCTCAATTCTTTAAGTTCAGGAGAATCGTATTTTGTTCCACCCGGAAAATGTGATACTATCAAACTTGTCTCGATAATATCGTGCAAAACATCATCTATGGTTTTAGTTAATTTTCTAAATTCCAACTCTTTTTCTGCAATATTCTTAAAAGAAGCAGCTACTACTTCGATATCTTCAAAATGATCGAATAGTCTGCCAATATCGAAAAGTTGTTTTATCATTTCCATAGATTTATCAGTTCCGTATTTAATACCTGTTGTATTGGGAGCAAAAACAGTAAGCTTATCTCCGAGAATAGAATCGAGCGAAGGAGTATTTACTTTTGTAATGTCATTATCAGTGTCGATCCAGAAAGATTTAATGGGAGTTTTAACCACTTTCGGATAGGAATGTTTATCAAAAAAGACATCAAGTAAAATGTAATTTTCTCTGCCATCTATCACTGAATCATAATAAAACTTTAAATGAGCTTTTGGTAAACCTCTATTCTCCCTTTTATTTTCATCAAATCGCTTAAATAAATCTTCCGAACATATTTTATTCAGGATATTTATCAGGTTTTCTTTTGATTCTTCGGTATTAATATCGAGATCAATCGAGAATCTTTGTGGTTTCTTAACTAGTAAAATCAAAGATGTTCCACCTTTAAAAACAAATTGCAGATCATTGATCACTAATTGCTCCAAAAGTCCTAAAGCTCTGATCATTTTTTCGCATAATATAGGATCGATCTTTCTCTTTTTGTTTCTAATGTTTTTTAACCAGTCTAAATTAAAGGAATTTGCTTTGATCATTGCAATAGAGCCTTTTCAGTTTTTATTTCCGTGATCAGAAAATCTTTGATAAGTTTATCTTTTTTTCTCCTGCGGCTATAATTAATCAGGTTAGAGAGATTTAACCGATACTCGGCAAAGGCATTTTCAAAAATAACCTTTTGTTCATATCCCTTGTAAGAATCTAAATATTTATTATCTGAAAAAAGATCGACCAATATTTTTTCTAATTTTGGAACTTTAACATTTTTTACTGATTGGATTGGAGATTTGGTTATCATAGATTTTACTATAATCGAAGTTTGATTTTCAGAAATGTATATTTTAGTAACAAATTTATCAGGTTCCAAATAAACATTTTTAAAATAATTGTCCAATAATAGATTGAAAACCGGGTTTACCAGCTCCTTTTCCACTTCCACAAATATTATGTCATTTGAAGCTTGATGTCTGGAGAATTCATTGAGCCAACTTGAACTCCAGATGCAATAAGAAATTGAGCTAAAATTCTTTTTTAACATACGACTGATTTTATGATACTTATTATTTATACTAGGCTCAAATATTTTTTTGTTATCCGACAGTTTGAATATACCTCTGGTAACAGAAATAATTATATTAGTTTTCTTTAATTCATAAACACGCCAACGAAAGGTTGTTTCTTTTAAGCCGGGAAAGAAACTTTGTTCCAGATAATCATACAATTCTTCCCGGGTAAATGTTTTACAGGAAGAAAAATTCTTTTTTATATTCTTAATGATTTCTTTTTTAGAGTTCTTCAAATCTCACCTCCAACGATAGACACTTTTTAGCTTACGGTGTCAAATGTTGGTTTCCTTACAATGCTGTAAAGCTAAAAATATAATAAAGTTATAAGTAAGTATTTTTGCATCACTATAAACCAATATATTTTTTATATTTGCGATATTTACTGCTTTTTCTTGTTTCATTTTTTTATCCGTAATATATTCAAGTTAGCTGTATGTACTTCGGTCTTGTGTATAA
>JAUVUS010000058.1 GCA_030600865.1 Bacteroidales bacterium
ATAGACAAAGACAACGCAGTTTATGATGTTTTTGGACACGTTGTAGGTGTCAAAGAAACTATAGTTAAACATATCCAGCCGGATGAGAATGAAGAAAAGGATTCAGATTTACACAAGAAAGACAATGAAGGTGGCGAGTTAGATTTTAGTGGAGTTGAGATTGAAGAGTGAGCTTGAGGTAACCGAGGTAAGCTGAGGTAACAGACTTGTTACCCTGCTTGCGACACGGACTGACCGTGGCTCTCTTGGGGTTAGGTAACTGGGTAATTTTTATTTTTATTTTCTTGGGTTGTTAGGTATAAGTATATGAGGGGGGCAGAAACATTAAACTAACACAAACCCATTGCCCAGTTACCCAACCCAGCCTGAGTAACCGATGAACGGATTTTTATAAAGGATAACTGCTACAATCCACGGAAAGTCATTAAAGAAAGGTTTGAGACTTTAACTCTGAACCAACTAAAAATACATTTTATATACATTTAAAAAAACAATTTAAAATTAAAACTATGAATAAAGATAAAGCTGTAATATTATCATTAAGAGAAATGGCTATTGAACATTTGAAACTATCTGAACTATATTGCAATGCTGCTGATGATCTTGAAAATAAAGAGACTGTTTTAACAGATATTGGAAAGAATCTCTCAAGCAAAAACATAATTTTTAAGAAAATGATTCAATTAAGACCTTTTTATCTAACTACTAAACATATCATTCTTAAGATATTTGAAGACGAAGTACCTCGTACTTCTAGACAATTATTATATGAATTTAATATAATTTCTGGAAGACAGTTGAAATATCGTGGTTTAGTAACTCAATTATCTAATCTTAAAAAGCAAGATGTGATCAGCACGCAAAAATTTATGATGTATCGTTCAGAATATAGATTTATTTATGGTCTTCCAGATTGGTTCAATAATGGAGAGTTAAAAAAAGAATTCTTAGATAAGTTTGAATATTAAAAAAACCAAAATGCTAATCCCAGCATTATTTATTTCTGATTTAAAGATTCTTTTTCGTTGCTCTCAGAGAGGGCTGTTCCAGTATTTTGGGCAGTCCTTTCGCTTTAGTCATCATCTTCGTTTTCAACTATTATCTTAAATATAATTGGAAAGTGATCTGAATAATACTGGTTAAATATTTTGATTGGTAAGGATTATCTGGATACGGTTCATCACTTGTCCAATAATCTCGCATCGCTTCAATTAAACTTTGTACACCGTTAAATTGTTATATTTCATTAATATTTTTATTGTTAATCTTTATCCTAAGACGATTAGTTTTTTTTGTTTCGTCTATTTTGAAATAAAAAATACCTGCTACAATTCCAAAAACGAGACAAGAAACAATCCAATACCATACTGGTGCTGTTTCTTTTGAAATAAAATAAATATATACTAAGAAGCTTAAAAATACTAGTAAGAAAAAAGTCATTATTCCATAATAAATCAATAGATAGATAGTAGAAAGATTCCAAACTTTTTTCACATTAATGGATTTATTATCAAAGGAAATGAGGTTGAAGATTGATTTTTCAACCTTAAATCCGACTTTCATTTTATGCACTTTTTTGTATAACTCTTTTACATCCTCCAAGTTATTTTCCAGTGTTCGTACCCCTGTTGCCATAGTAAAGCTTAATCTTTTAATTTTACTCCTTAAAAGTTCTTTAATATCTTCATCTAGATGTTCATTTTCTAAATTTGATTTAAGCTTCTTGTAGATATTTTCATTAACATTGAATATATTTTTAATAGTTTGATGATATTTTAAGATAACCGTTATAACGGTTATAGCTAAAAGAATTATTGAATTGTTTGTATTTAATATTTCGTTCATAGTTAAAAAAAATGGTGGTTTATGATTATTTAATTTTATTAATTTAGAAACTTAAAAATGATTTACAGTTCTGGTGGTAAAAAAAATTGCTTAACATCAGTTATTAACTCTACCTTATCTCTCGGTAAATCTATAATTGATTTTAATCGAGTCCTAATATCTTCAGCATCTTTCACTGGTGCTTGTATATAGATTTTTTTAATTGCTTTCATATTTTGAATTATATCTCTATCAACATTTCGATTGAAGAATGGAATAGAGTATCCAATAATAATTAATACTTCAGTATCTATTGTAGCTTTTTTTGATTCATTAATTAACATTTCACTAATCTTATTATCTTCCCAAGCAAAATGTATCATTGGAGTGAATTGAAAAGGGAATCGTAAAAACATCATGAATGCATGGAGGACATTTTCAATTAATGTTTTGTCGAATGAATTATTTACATTTAATATAATTGGAGATAATTTCCTTTCTTCTTTAGAATATGCACTAGTTGTACCATTAATTTTAAATATTCCAAAATCATCGATACCTCCTTCTTGATATTTTGTAGGGTATATATGTAACATTTCTTGGTTTGCTAAAAGATCATTTTTTAGTGAGTAGGAAGAAAATGCCTTTTCAAATTGAAAATCATAATTCCATGAAATTATTTTAACATGGTCTGGGAGTTTTATTGGTGATCCTTTTTCAGAGAGGGCAGCGAAGAAGCTATCGTAGCGTTTATCAATTGGATTTTTGAATTGTTCTAATAATAAGAAAGAGGTAAATGTGGCTTTAAGACGATTGTAATCATCAGTTTTTCTAGTTACATATAGTTTTTTTGCAAATGTGTCAATGCTAGCATGGTTCATTACGTGTTTCCATAACCATCGCAAACTTTCTATAAGCATTGATTGAATCTGATATTTATTTTCATCAACATTAGGGATAGCGAACATTTCTGAATCAGATAATTTATATTCGTCATCTTCTAATAACTCAATCATTTTAATAATTCTTTCAGGAATTTGATCGACGATGGGTACAGCTTCAATACTTGCACCTGCTCCAAATAGATATGTAATCATGGTCAAATAGTTTATAGTTATTGATTTTGGATATATCTATTAATAGATGAATTCAAACTGTAATATATCCTTAATTTTTACTTCTATGTTTTCTGCATTATCACGGGATAACTTAAACAAAATAGTAGTTGGTGAATCATGAATCTATTTATATCTGGAGTTATCTGCTCTGCTAGTTTCTACTGTGTCTTGTTTGAGTACTTTTATAATTTCTCCTTTCAGGGTTTCTCCAGTTCTTAGTTTTAAAACAATCTCCCGGTTTAAATATCCATTAAATTCGGAGATTTCTATAGCTGTATTAAATAAATGCATGATCCAAATTTTAATAATTTATTTCTTTGACTAAGCGATTTAGAATCCATTCTTCAATTTTTCTTCCAAAACCTTTTTTCCTTTTTGAATTTGCTTTTTCAGTTCAACTTGTTGATTTTCTAGAACGACAATATTTTTATATAGGGATAAATAATTCTTTTCAACTGCCCAAGCATGTACTTTATTAAGCAGCTCTAGTTCACTTTCATTAAAAAGCATATCTTGATTACCAGACAATAATTGCCATTTGTGTTTGCAAAATTTTCCATATATGCCAGCCCCACAATCACATTTCACAGAAAGCAAATCATCTTTATATGTGAAAATAGTATTATAATATTCTCCTGCAGTACTACTCTTTGCTTTTATACAAATCTCCATCATCTTTATCTTTAGTTAACTATAATATAAATTGACATATGAAATTAACAAAATAAGTAAAGCACAGCAAGTTTAGTTGAATTATTTTTTTCGACTAACTCCCCAAATTTCTGTGGCATGACCAATAATCTGCAAGCTTCTGGTGAGAACAGATTTAAGAATGTTACTATTCAATAAAAACTTCAGGAGAACACTTAGCTTTATGTAAGGGTGAATATATAGAGAAGAATAAAAATAGTATATAGTTGCAGTTTTCTTCAAATAAAGTCAAAAAGCAGCTCATTTTAGGTAGATAATAGGGGGTATATATTGATGATATGTATGAATTATATCAATAATATCATATATGATTCTTTGCCATTTCTTGGGGTCTCTTTTTTACTAATACTATATTTTTCGTGGTTTATATTTACTTCATATGTTTAAGTTTAAAGGAAATACCTTTTTTTTAACAAGACTGATACTAATAATTAATTGATAAATATTTTATAATTTACCTGACTTACTTTCATATTTTATTTAATTAATTACTAAATTCACGATATTGAATAATTTTTCAATGCCATTAAGATAGGTCTTTTAAGAACTTTTTTAACCAAGTTGCATACAGGACTTAGATAATATAGATATGGAAAAAACGATAATTGTCAAAGCAGAAGATTTTAGATATCCAACAAAAGAGGAAATAGAAGCTGCTGGAGAAAAGTATCCAGAATTAGGTAATTTAGGATTTGAAGAAAAAAATGATATTGAAATGATTCTCGAAAAAGGAAATTCATTTTATAAAACAAATAAAGAAGTAAATTTATTTTGGTGGGATGTTAGTTTACTTAATAAGCTTGGAAAATTGAATCGTTCTTATATAAATACATCTGTGAATTATGAACGATATTTACATTCTATTGAGAATGGATTGAAAAATGAGTATATACACATTATTCAATTTAATTTTTATGCGGAAACTGCTTATTATTTCCTAATTTCTGCCCGTGACATTATATATCAAATTGTAAACATTTATTTTGATTTAAAAATGCAAGAATATGATGTAAATACAAAAAGAATTCTTCAAACATTGAATAATAAGAAAGTTAAAAAACTTATTGTAAATCTTGAAAATGATTTGAAAGTAGCATCTAACATTAGAAATAGTTTTACTCATAGATTTCCTAAAAACCAGAAAGATTATCGAATGATTTACATTAAAAATGATAATTCAGAAGAATTGAGTATCGGTAGTGGTAGAGAACTTAAACCTGAAGAAATAATAAAAAATATTGATAATTCATTACAAGTATTTTCATGCTTTATAAATGAACTTAGAATATTAATGAATGTTGAGCAAAGCCAAATCAATTAACAAACTAACATTCACATTATTTAACTTAAAAAGCCGAAATGACCTCATTAGATGATAATTTTAAATTGATAGACCTTTTATTTAAAGAAAATAAAACATTATTCGATAAAAATGAGATTAAGGATTCGGAAGAATTAATTTCAAAAGGAATCCTTAAAGAACAGGAAAATAATCCAGAGGTTTTAAAACTAACTCCTAATGAACAATTTTTTGAGTTTGTTTTAAATTTCATAGAAAAAGAAACAGTTAAACAATTTCCTAACGATATTTTAAGTGCTTTTAAGTTTATTGATGAATTTAAAGAACAGAAAAGAAAAGAAAATGGTATCAATATAATAAATGCATATGAAGAAGTTATTTTAGGACTAAAGATGCATGTCTTACATAAATTCAGAGAGAAGGAAGGTGCTGATCCAAAAGAAATTTTCTTTTCAATAGAGGATTTGGATTCAAGCGAGCATTATTTAAACGATTTTGAAAGAACATTTTTTAGGTTTCTTCCATATTCTGATTATACAATAGATGAAATTGCTGAAATAGTTATACATGTAGGGAATAAAGAATTAAGAGGATCTTCCTTAATTGATTTTTTAAGAGGATATGGAAAAATAAGTATTGAAGATGCTAATAAGTTGTTGAATACTCTAAAGGAAAGTAATAGTCATTCAAGAATTATCTCTAATTTATTAATTGGGTTATATAATGCAGGAGATATAAACAAACTAGATTTAGTGATAGACTTAAAAAATACAAATTTAGTAGAATCCTTATTTGTATTAGGTAGAATTGATTATTCAGGAGAAAAAGAAATCGAAAAAGTTTTTGGGATCATTGAACCATTAAATTATTCAAATAAGGTAATAGCTAGCGATCAGTCATATTTATTATTCCACTTAATTAATTGTGATAAAGTTACTATAAATATATTAGAAAAAAGCTTTGGATTATTAATTGAATTTTTAGATAAAGGTACACCTGAAATTGTAGATGATGTTTTTCATGGAATAACTCATTATTTAGATAACAATGAAGCAGAAAAATATGAATTATTAAAAAAATACCTATCTAAAACGAGTAATTTTGATGTAATAAAGCGTTTCTTCTCTAATTTCAAAAATCCTGTATACGTTTTTGATTTGATGATGCGTAGTTTTTCTGGAAATCCAAATTATCGTTTCCCAATAGATATATTTCAGGAAGGAATTCAACATGCTTGGAAAAAAAATAACGAAGAAACTGAAAGGTTAATCTTGCATTTATTTAATCAACATCCTGCATTTAGTATCTTAGCAGTTAAGGTCATTTTATCAGCTCATAACGGGGTTTACAATGTTGATTTATTAAAACTTAGAGAAAAGGAAGCTCAAATAAATGCAATAAAAGGTTTATGCAAATCGCCTATATTCTTCGATAAACTCTTACCTATTTTATTAGAACTAAGGAAATCGGAATTTGATGAAGTTGTAGAATTATTACAAAAGGAATTGGCTGAGAAAGTCTTTTATTCTTATCAAGAAACTATATATGAAATTATTGTCAAAGAAATAAATGATTCAAAAGAAGATAAAGCATTTATAAAACCTATTAAAAAGGCTTTAGATAGTTATGTGGAATTGAAAAAACTTAAAGAATCTATAAAAGATATAGATCCTATTGAAAATGAAAGTGATTTAATGGAATTGTATTATAGGCTTGAAAATGAAGAAAAAGCAAAAATGATGAATAAAATACATGAAGGCGAAGGAACATTTTTAGAGTTTGTAAAAAACACAGTAATTGTAAGGGGAAACTCGTGGAAAATAGGAGATAGAGAAGTTTCTCCGCTAGGGAATATTGAATCAAAAATATTAATTGATGGTAGTAGTTATCTTAATCCTGAATTATTTGAAAAGAAAATAAACAGTATATAATGAACACAAAACCTATTATAGTAGAGTCGTATTTAGAATCACTTACAGAGGAAAGTGAATTAAACAGAATTTTTCCAATACTTTTAACTTCTTTAAGTTTTGAGATATTATCAAAACCAACGGAAAACAAAGGGCTACAAGAGTTTGGGAAAGATATTATTGCTGTAGGGAAAGATATTTTTGTAGATGAACATGATAAGTGTTATGGAAAAAAGAAAAGATTTTACTTTGAATTAAAAGGAGGAAGAGATAAAGATGTATCAAAAGAGACATTTTATAAGAATTATGGAATACAGCAATCATTAACAGAAGCAAAACGAGTTGAGTTTAAAACAGATTATCCTGATTTTGATACCTTACCTAAAAAAATAATTCTAGTTCATAACGGAATTATAAAAGGGAATATAAGAGATGTATATAATGGATTTATTAGTCAAGAATTCCCTAAAAATGGAGAGGTTGAATACGACAGATGGGGTATTGAGAGATTAACAGAATTGTTCTCAGATAATTTGTTTAGCGCTTATCTTTTAACAGACCAAAAGACAACAAAATTATTTAATAAAGTTTTAATTAATCTAAATGCTTCAAACAGTGTGTCAAATGATTTTATTGAATTATTGGATATTTTATTTAAAAAAGAAAAATGGACTGGATACAAGTCAAATTTGAATAGAAAATGGATTTTACTGTTTGAAACACTTAAGCTTATTTCATTCATTATTTATACAGAGGCAAAGGAGTATAATAATTATAATCTATCTAAAGAATATATAACCCATCTTGTATTGCGATACTGGTATTGGATATTAAATAATAAATTAGAAGAAGATAAAAAAGTTGTTGAATATTATATGCAAACATTAAATTTTTATTTTTCGGTTTTATCTGAATATTTCCAAAGAACATTGCCAATTGCACTCATTCTTAATGGACTATCATCAGAACATTCGGGTAGGTATGAACAAATTGGTTATACAAAAAGAACTTTTGAATATATTCAATTTTTTTGCTTTTTTACAAATGCTATTAGTTATTATAATCCTGAATTTAAGAAAGATTCTATAAAGCATCTTATAGGCATAATCAATTCAAATAGTGTTTCAATGCGCCCTCTTGTCGATATAAATTCAATCCCTATTATTGATGTTTTAAGTTTGTTTGTGAGTGTTGGGGATAAGAAAAGTGCAATTAATTATCTTAAGGGAGTAATAAACTCTTTAAAAGATGGGAAAGAAAAATATGATAGATTACCTGATGCTCATAACAACTATGAAAGTGTAATACGATTTACTGTAACAAGTAAAAAACCTGTTTATTATTCTGATTCAACAAGTCCATTATTGGCTGTAATAATGGAATATATAGCATTATTTGATTTAGATGATGAATATGATTTGATACGGAAATTTATTATTGACAATAAAATAGATTTAGGCATATTTACACCTCATCATGGAATAAATTCCAAATCAAAACATTTAATTCAGAATAAAGAACAAGACTTAGAAGAACAACTTTTCTCAAAACATAGATTCAATGATGGTTATCAACACGACTTTTCTTTATTTAAAGATTTTCATGGTGAATTATGTTTTAAAGAATTTAAAAAAGAAGTTCTTAAAAGAAAGAGCGAATTTCAATATGAATACAGAACTGATAAGGCAGGTTTCCCATTCCTTCGAGATCTTGCTCATATCTATTTTCAAACACCATATTTCTCTGATAAATGGAGAAATGAAATTAATTTAAAATAAAGAAGAACTAAACGTAAATTAGTAATAAAGTGATCCCATTTTGAAGAAAGATATTTTAATGCCTCTGGCACGTCATTTGTTGTTAACGTGTTGTATAACACGAGCTTAAACATGATGATGCATTTAAATCAATTGAATTCTTCATTTATTTTTATTTTATTAAATCCTTTTAACCAAGAAGCATGGGCGGATTTTGATTTATCATGTATCTATTTGAATAAGGAAGGATTTAAATTCAAACAAAGAAAAAACAAATTTAATTGTTCTTATAAGACGATTATATTCACAACAAAACAACAACATCATTATATTGATATCGAGTTACAAAAAGCAGTTGATTTACAGTTTTTTGAGTGGTGTGTGCTATTGCTTGATTATCGAAAAAATGTGCTATCTAGGAGTTGGAAAGTAAAAAGAAAGGTAAAAGTTTATCAAACGGATTATTTTATGGAAAAGGATGATGTTATTTATTTTAGTTTAAGTGGCCATCCTTTATTAGATATGAAAATTATGAGGATTTTGAATCGTAGGGTAAAAATAGAGACCTAGTGAGTTATTCTTTGTCTTCAAAATCAAATTCTAAGAGTTTGTGTGGCTTTATTCCTAATCCTTTTGCAAGATAGTAGATAGTTGTTAAAGTCGGGCTTCGTTCACCTCGTTCTAACCTACTTATTTGTTTAGCATCAATGCTTGTTAATTCTTCTAGCTTCTCACAAGTAAAACCTTTTTCTAATCTGGTTGCCCGTAAGTGTTTACCAAAAGCTTTTATGTACTCATCGTTGCTTAAGTAGGTCATGTAAGCAAATTGACTATATCTTTTTAAATAATAACACTACCAATTGGTAG
>JAUVUS010000244.1 GCA_030600865.1 Bacteroidales bacterium
ACTTAAGTTAGCCGGAATTAACTCGCAAACCCAGGTTGATGGAGGTAAAATATATTTACAAGATGGCGAACCAACGGGAATATTAATTGACAATGCCATGGAACTTGTAAATGTTCTAATCCCTGATACTGATAGGGAAACTGCCATTAAAGCAATGAAACAAGGCGAACAGAATTGTTTTACAGTAGGTTTAACATCTGTTTGTGATGCAGGTTTATATAAAAAAGAAATTTTGCTGATTGATTCTCTTCAGAAAAATGAAGAAATGAAAATCCGTATTTATGCAATGCTTGAACCTAATGAAGAAAATATAAATCACTTTGTAAAAAAAGGTATTTATAAAACTGATTATTTAAATGTACGATCAATAAAATTATATGCCGATGGAGCTTTGGGTTCTCGTGGAGCCTGTTTAATTGAACCATATTCTGATGATCCTGAAAATAGTGGTTTAATTATAGAAGCAATAGATTTTTACCATGATATGTGTAAACTGGCTGTTGAAAATAATTACCAGATTAATACTCATGCTATTGGCGATTATGCCAACAGATTAATGCTTGATATTTATTCAGAATACTTACAAGGTCATAATGATAAACGTTGGAGAATTGAGCATGCACAGGTAATTCATCCTGATGATGTAAATAAATTTGGAGATTTCAATATAATTCCTTCCATACAATCAACTCATGCTACATCTGATATGTATTGGGCAGACGAAAGGTTGGGTGAGAGAATAAAAAATGCCTATATATATAAGGTATTGTTAGATCAGAATGGATGGATTCCAAATGGCACTGATTTTCCAGTGGAAAAGATTGATCCGCTTTTGACATTTTATGCAAGTGTTTCAAGAAAAGATGTAGATGGCTATCCCAAAAATGGTTTTCAAAAAGAGAATGCTTTAACACGTGAAGAAACATTAAAGTCAATGACTATTTGGGCTGCAAAAGCCGCCTTTGAAGAAAATGAAAAGGGAAGTATTGAACCTGGCAAGTTTGCTGATTTTATTATTCTGGAAGATGATATCATGGAAATCGACGAAGATAAAATCCCTAATGCTAAGATTTTGAAAACTTTTAGTTCAGGCAAGTTAATTTGGCAATATAAATAATTAATTATAGTATTTACCAACATTTTTATATTTTTGCAGCTTCGAAATATCAATTATTTCGGAGCTTTTTAATTTTATTGATATGGGATTTAAGGAAGAGATACAACGCAGAAGAACTTTTGGAATAGTTAGTCACCCCGATGCAGGAAAAACTACATTAACTGAAAAACTATTATTATTTGGTGGAGCAATTCATGTTGCAGGTGCTGTTAAAAGCAATAAAATTAAAAAGACAGCTACTTCAGACTTTATGGAAATTGAACGTCAACGTGGTATTTCCGTAGCTACTTCTGTAATGGGTTTTGAATATAATGGTAAGAAGATTAATATTTTGGATACGCCTGGTCACCAGGATTTTGCCGAAGATACTTTCCGTACATTAACTGCTGTTGATAGTGTTATCATTGTTATTGATTCTGCAAAAGGAGTAGAGCCACAAACTCGTAAACTAATGGAAGTTTGCCGAATGCGCAAAACTCCGGTAATGGTGTTTATTAATAAGCTTGATCGTAGTGGTAAAGACCCTTTTGAATTACTCGATGATATTGAAAATGAACTTAAAATTCATGTACGCCCGTTAAGTTGGCCAATTAGTAATGGGCCAACATTTAAAGGTGTTTATAGTTTATACGAAGAAAAACTTAACTTATTTAGTGGAGAAGTTAAACAGACAATTGAGAAATCAATCGAATTTAAAGATGTAAATAATCCTGTCTTAGAAGAATATATCGGAGATAAATATGCTAATATTCTTCGTGAGGAATTAGAACTGATTACTGAAGTTTATCCAAAATTCGAGATCAATGATTATTTATCTGCTGATTTGGCTCCTGTATTTTTTGGCAGCGCATTAAATAATTTTGGCGTTAAGGAATTATTAGACTGCTTTATTAATATAGCACCCTTCCCAAGACCTGTAAATGCTGAAGAACGAGATATTGATCCTTTTGAAAATAAATTCTCAGGATTTATTTTTAAAATTCATGCTAATATGGACCCTAATCATCGTAATCGTTTGGCATTTGTAAAAATATGTTCAGGATCGTTTAAACGAAACACTAATTATTTACATGTAAGAGCAGGAAAAAAAATGAAATTTTCTTCGCCAACAGCATTTATGGCCGAAAAGAAATCAATTATTGAAGAAGCTTTTCCAGGTGATATTGTTGGTATACACGACACAGGTAATTTTAAAATTGGTGATACATTAACCGAAGGTGAAGAAATACATTTTAAAGGATTACCTAGTTTCTCTCCGGAAATGTTTCGTTATGTTGAGAATGCCGATCCAATGAAATATAAGCAATTAGCTAAGGGTCTTGATCAACTTATGGATGAAGGTGTAGCGCAGCTTTTTACTAATAAATTCAATGGCCGTAAAATAATTGGAACCGTTGGTCAATTACAATTTGATGTTATCCAATTTCGTTTAGAACATGAATATGGTGCTAAATGTAAATATGAACCAATTCAAATGCATAAAGCCTGCTGGATTGAATCTGGTGACAAAGAACAGCTTGAAGATTTTGGTAAAAGAAAATTTAGTTCTATAGCTATTGATAAACATGGTAGAGAAGTATTTATGGCCGATTCACCTTATTCTTTACAGATGGCTCAGGATAAATTCGATAAAATAAAATTTCATTTTACTTCAGAATTTTAAAATTTCATTAAACCTTTTTAAGACAAAAAGGTCTTTTTATTAATGAGAATCTTAAATTATAATGTTGTGATAAAAGAGGCAAAGAGGTGTTTGTTTAGTTTGATAATACTTTTGGTAATAAGTAATTCAGTTTTTACTCAAAATCTTGAGAAACGTAACCTTGAAATTTCTAAAATAACAGAATCACCTAAAATTGATGGCATACTGGATGATATTGCATGGAAAGATGCTTCGGTAGCAAATAATTTCATTCAGTTTATACCATATAGTGGAAAAGAACCTTCTTTGCAAACAGAAGTAAAGATTGCTTATGACAATAAAGCAATCTATATTGGTGCTACACTATACGATTCAAACCCAGATAGCATTTTAAAAGAACTTTCGGTACGAGATGCTTACGAGGAAACTAATGCAGATTTATTTGTAGTAATGTTAAGTCCTTATAATGATGGTGTAAATGCAGTTAGTTTTTTGGTTTCTGCTGCCGGCGTACAATCTGATATAAAATTGACGGGTAACAATCGTGATTTAAACTGGGATGCAGTATGGGAAAGTGAAGTTAAAATTACAGAATTTGGTTGGGTAGCTGAAATAAAAATACCATATTCTGCACTTCGATTTCCAAAAAGTAATAATCAAACATGGGGAATCCATTTTTTTAGAAATATACGTAGATACAGGGAATGGGATACATGGAATTTTGTTGATATAAACATCCAGGGATTTGTAAATCAAATGGGCGAAGTAAGTGGAATTAAAGATGTTGAGCCTCCTTTGCGCTTATCGGTTACACCATATGTTTCTACCTACATTCAAAATAATGCTGATAATAATAAATGGGGAAGCGATTTTAATGCCGGAATGGATTTGAAATGGGGAATAAACCAGAGTTTTACATTAGATATGATTTTGATTCCTGATTTTGGACAGGTGCAATCCGATGATGAAGTCTTAAATCTCTCGCCTTATGAGATAATGTATGATGAAAAACGTCCGTTTTTTACTGAAGGTACTGAATTATTTAATAAAGGAGCAATTTTTTATTCACGAAGAATAGGAGCGAAACCAAAGAATTATATTACGATGCTGAAGATCAATTAAATGTTAATGAATCCGTAATTGAAAATCCTATTGAAACAAAATTACTTAATGCGACAAAAATATCAGGAAGAACTGATAGTGGACTGGGGCTAGGCTTTTTCAATGCCATGACCGGTTCTTCTGATGCGATAATTTTAGATACAATAACAGGAGAAAAACGTAATTATCAAACACAAGGATTTACAAATTATAATATGCTTGTTATTGATCAATCACTTAAAAATAACTCTTACATAAGTTTTGTTAATACCAATGTTTTGCATGCAGAAGAAAATTATACGGCAAATGTTACCGGAAGTGAATTTAAAATAAAAAACAAAGAAAATTCATATCAATTATTTGGTAGAGGATCTGTAAGTCAAATCTACACCGATTCAACTGATTTAGGACACAATTATTTTATACATTTTTCGAAAACGAAAGGTAATTTTCTTTTCGAAGTAATGCATAATACAGATTCAGAAGATTATGATCCAAATGACTTAGGATTTCTCCGACAAAATAATGAATCATCATGGGATGTGGAATTTAATTATAATATAAATGAACCATTCTGGAAAGTACTGTCCTGGCGAAATAGAATAGAATTTGAATATAGAAATCTATATAAACCAAGGACATTCTCGGAGTTTAATATTACATTGATGTCAGCCACAACCTTTGCAAAAAATTATTTGCATACTGGATTTTTCATGCATTTTAACCCGGTTGTAAATTATGATTACTTTGAGCCAAGAGTAGATGGCTGGAAATTTAACGAAGCACGTTCCGGTGTTTATAACTGGTGGATTTCAACAGATTATCGAAAAACTTTGGCTGTAAGTTTTAATACAGGTGCGTGGAAAGCATTCGATTATGATCGTTACGGCTACTGGTTTGGAATACGTCCGAGAATTCGTTTCAGTGATAAATGGTTATTAACGTATGATTTAAATTTCGATAATAATTTTAATACTTATGGATATGTAGGGATCAGCAGAAAATTAGGGTGGCTTAGGCATAAATTTTAGCAAGTCTAAAAAGGAAAAAAGATATATCTGTCACACCTCTTTGTGTCGCTCTGAAAGCTTTTATTTTAGCATTAAAAGATTCTGC
>JAUVUS010000216.1 GCA_030600865.1 Bacteroidales bacterium
AATCAGTTGAAAAATTTAATGCTTCAGATTTTAATTATAATTTATTTGAATTGTTTGCAGCAGAGAGCACAAGAATATTCTTAATAGGAGGCGATTTTTCAGAAGAAAATATTTTTAAGAAGACTAAAGCTGATTGTATCAATATAGTCGGCTATTCATCTGGTTTTTTTGAAAGTAGAGATTATGGAAACTTAGTTAAATCAATTAGAAGCACTGCACCAAATGTTGTAATTATTGGAATGGGAGTTTCAAAACAGGAACTTTTAGCTGCGGAATTATCCAAATCAATAACTGTTGATGAAATAATATGTGTCGGTAACTTTTTAGAATTCTACTTTGGTACAAAGCCCAGAATTCCCAGCTTATTAAGAAACGTTGGTATTGAATGGCTTTTTAGATTAATAAGTGAACCAAAAAGGTTGTGGAAAAGATATTTATTGGGGGTTCCAAAATTTATCGCGAATATAATTCAAGTGAAGAAGGTATTGTAACCTCTTATATAGAAAATTATCGGTAATTGCCTTTTGGGTTGCCAGTTCTTCAAATTGTTTAGAACTTAGATTACAGTTTTAGAAAATTCTTATGAGCATGAACTACATTATTAAAATAGTATTTATAACATTATTTCCTTTGATTGTGAATCTCTTTCCACAAGAGAAAGATATTGATTATACATCTGATGGTTTTATCTACTCGTTAAATATTGATAAAGAACCTTATACAATTGAAGGACAGCAGAAAAGAATTATTAATTATTATAATGCCATTGATGAGAATAATCCCGGTTCACCCGCATTACCCTCCAAAACCCTTATTGTTGCGCTACCACCTTATAGCAATCTTAAAGTACAACTGATAAATCAAAAATCTGATTTTATACAAAACGTGATACCCAGAAGTAATCCTAAAATTAATTTGGCAAGCGATTCAAGTCTAATTTATACTGAAACACAGATTGAGCAAAAACATTACAGGTCAGAATTATTCCCTTCTCAACAATTTGAAATAACTAGTTATACCTGGATAAGAGATTATTATTGTGCGATCATTAAAATAAAAACGCATCGTTACAACTGGCAGAAAAGACAAGTAGAAATTCTTAGCACTGCGAAATTAAAAGTTCAATTTGATGAACAAGAACCTTTTAACCTGAATACATCCAGCGAAGGCAACTTCGATGAATCCTTGAAAGATGTGATAATTAATTATGAACAAGCAAAAAATTTCAGATCCTTTCAACCGTTGCTTGCGCAGGATGATTCAACAGGAAACTGGATAGATTATTCAATGGAGTATGTAAAATTAAAAACACCTAATGATGGAATTTACAGGATTTATTATGATGATGTTATCGATTATGGTTTAAGCCCCGCTCAGATTAATCCTTTAACTTTTAAAGTATATTGGAAAGGTCAGCAAATCTCATTATTTGTTTTTGGGGAGAACGATAATTCATTTGATCCTGGTGACTACATAGAATTTTGGGCAACTAAGAATTATGGTGCACCAAGTTATAGAACTTTGGTTGACAAAGGTGAAGAGTATTTAGAATATATGAATAGATATACTGATACATCTTTTGTTTGGCTATCCTGGGATGGAGAAAATGGTTATAGAACTACGATGGTAAATAACTTCCTACAAAATCTTACTGACACAATTTCTACTCATATTGTTAGTATTCATCTGGAAGAGAACACACGTCTTTGGTATTATGGAAATATCCAACCAAGAGTGCAGCTTCCTTTCTGGCAGGAAAATAAATACTGGAAATGGCTCCAGGTAACCAATAATAGTAATAAAAAATTTGAATTTGATGCCGAATCAGTTGTGCCGAACACCCCTGTTTTTACATTATCACGCCTTAGCAGTTGGTTTGTTGATACTCAAATAATTTGGAACAATGCACATAAATACGGTGCTAAAATGAACTCAACTGATATTATAGATAGCGTTACTTTTGATTTTGAAGACCAAGGTAGCCTGGAAGCTATCTTTAACTCAAATGATTTGATAGAAGGTTTAAACAAATATAGAATGGCTGGAATGCCTAACGATTCTAATTCTACAAATAAGGTATTAGTTGATTGGGTTGATATAGATTATTATCAATATACTAATGCTGTTAATGATTCAATTTTAATTAACATTCCGGATTCTGTATCAACAGGCTTACGAGTAATAAGGGTTCAGAACATAACTGTCGATAGTACAAGTTTATTGGTTTATAAAATCAATCCAATAATGAAAAATATTGTAAAATTTCTATTGATTAATAATACTTTGACTTTTACAGATACTGTAAGTGGCGGTGATAGCTATTTTATTATTAGTGATGATTATTTGCAAACCCCTGACTTCATAAAGAAAAAACAATTTATTAATTTAAGAGACGTTTCAATACAAGCAGATTACATAATAGTTTCAAGTAAAATACTTGCGCTGTCAGTTTCTGAATACCAAAATTTTATCCGCAGCAATTATGATGTTAATATTCATACAGCTTTTGTTGATGATATTTATGATGAATTTGGATTTGGTTATTTGAGTCCTGAATCAATTAAAGAATTTTTAAAATATGCTAACAATTATTGGCAATCACCTAAACCATCTTATCTTACAATAATTGGTGATGCAACGTATGATTATAAGGATTATTTAGTTGATGTTCCGTCCCCGAGAAAGAAAATTATCGTACCTTCTTACGGAAATCCTGTAAGTGATGTTTGGTTTACAACATGGGATACGACACAGGTTGATATTCAGCAGATGTTTGTCGGTAGAATCCCAGCAAATACCAATGAAGAAGTTTATCATTACTTAGATAAACATCAAACTTATATTAACCGGGGTTTTGATGAATGGAATAAGAAGTTTTTATTTTTTAGTGGAGGTAATCCAAATCTGGTATCGGAGCTAAACCAGATAAAACAAGCTAATGATGTTGTGCTTAATAGTATTGTTGAGCCATCGCCAGTAGGTGGCAGCGGCATTCATTTTTATAAAACAATCGATCCGCCTACTAACTTCGGACCTTTTACTTTTGAAGAAATACAGGATGGTATTGATGAAGGAGGTTTGTTTATCTCCTACATTGGTCATAGTGGAACCCGTACGTGGGACAATGGGATTACTGATGTTGATAATCTTGAGAATGCATACGATGATAGGCATCCCTTAGTTACTGATAACGGATGTTCTACAGGAAAGTTTGCAGAACCTGATGTTGATGCATTTGGAGAGTTGTTCGTCAATCAAGATGAAAGAGGACAGGCAATCATATACGTGGGGAATACAAGCTTAGGTTATACTTCTACCGCGTTTAGAATGCCTGAAGTATTTTATAATCGTTTGATTACAAACCCGTCGGAGAGTGTTGGAAAAACTCATTATTTGGCCAAGATGGACAATTTTAATCAGAATGGTTTCGGTACAGTAAATAGACTTTATAACTATACTAACATATTGCTAGGCGACCCAATAATTAAGTTTGCTGCACCAGAAAAACCTAATTTCGTAGCAAAACCGGATTTTATTAGAATTTTGGAATCAGTGCTAACTGAGAATGATGATTCTGCAAATGTTGAATTGATAGTTACTAACATGGGAAGAGCAGATATCGATTCAGTAAATATTCTCGTTACAGGTTATCATTCGGATTCAACCCTTTCTAATGTTCAACTAAATTTATCCTCACCACTCTTTAAGGATACTATTAACATTGTAATACCAATTTTTGGATTAGTGGGTGAACATACTCTGCGTGTAGAAATGGATCCCGATAACTTAGTAGATGAGATATCTAAAGATGATAACCTCGCCAGTATAAACTTTCTAGTCTCTTCAACTAACCTTCGCCCGGTTGAAGCGGAAAACTTTTATACATCTAGCCGTTCCATAATTACTTTGTTAAATCCAACCATTCAAAGTGAAGAAAATCCCGATAATATTGAATTTGCGATTTCAACAACTGATTCATTCATAAATCCAATTGTTCAAATAAAAGATTTAGATACTTTAGCTACTAGAGTAGCTCTTAATGGATTAAACTCTCAGCAAAGATATTATTGGCATACACGGTTAAATGCAGAACAATTTGAATGGAGTTCAACATATTCCTTTTACAATGAGAATGAATATAGTTGGTTTTTAAATAGCTCTTTTAAAGCCAATGATATTACAGAAAATCAAGTAAACTTTGATTCTACTTCTAATTCATGGTTCATTAGTTTAATTAACAATGAACTAAAGTTAACTTCTTCTGGAGCGAATGATGGTGAATTTGGGTCTATTCAGTACAATGGAGAAGAAATCTTGCCCAATACATTTTATTGGGGAATAGCAACTGCAGAGTTAGATACTGTTACGTTAGTTCCATCCAATGAAAAATATTTTGTTGGTCTTAGCATTGATGAAAATGCTGATTCTCTTATCAATTACATCGGATCTTTGGCTGTTGGTACTCCTCTCATAATGGTGATAAGTTCTGATGCAGCTCAAACGGTTCTTGGATTTAGTGGTGGAACTCCTGTTCGGCAAGCTATTGAAACTTTGGGGAGTGTATATATTGATAGTGTAAGATATAGAGATTCCTGGTGTATGATTGGTATTAAAGGTGCTCCAACTGGTGGTGTCCTTGAATCATTTTCAAGAAGATTCAATGGAACTGCAAGCATAGATACATCAAAAGAATTATTGGCTGATAACGGTTTTATTCACCTTCCTCGAATAAAAAATTCTGTGAATTGGCAAAGTGTTTTCAAATCAGATTCGATTGCCGCTGGTTCCAGCTTAGATTATCTTGTTCGTGGAATTAAATCAGATAATGTAATAGACACTTTGAGGACGATTTCATTTACAGGTGATTCGGCTGATTTGTCTTTTATTAATGTAAAAGTTTATCCTCAAATTGATTTCATCGTGAATTTTACTGCTAATAGTTCTTTTAACTCACCCAAATTCTATTCTTTAGGAGTTAACTTTGTTCCTCCTCCCGAACTCGGCACAAACTACCAGGTGGTTAATTCCACGGCGGATACGGTTACTATTGGCGAGGATGTAGGACTTAGCTTTTTTGTTTATAATGTGGGCGAAAGTACAGCCGATAGTTTTAAGGTTAAGGTGGAGATCATTAATGATGATAACTCCCGTAATACTATCTTTGAACAAATTGTGGATTCACTCGGTTCAGAGCAGCGAAAATATTTTGAAATAAATTATAATACATCTTCCGGTACAGGAGCTAAAACATTCCTGATTAACATAGACTCCGATAAACAAATTACTGAACTTTAT
>JAUVUS010000417.1 GCA_030600865.1 Bacteroidales bacterium
CAACTTCATGTCTGTGGTTCACAAAATATTCTATCATCTGTTTAAGGTTTAAAACCCTAGGTCTTCCTTTAACTAGTGCTATGTTATTAACACTAAATGATGATTGAAGCTGCGTATATTTAAAAAGATTATTTAATACAACATTAGCAATGCTATCTTTACGAATTTCATAAACAATACGCATTCCTGTTCTGTCTGATTCATCACTAATATTAGTAATACCCTCTATTTTTTTATCATTTACCAGTTCAGCAGTTTTACGAATCATTTCTGCTTTATTTACCATATAAGGAATTTCGGTAACAATAATTCTTTCTCTTCCGTTTGCTTCTGTCTCAATCTCGGTTCTTGATCGTACGACAATTCTACCTCTTCCGGTTTCAAATGCATCTTTAATTCCCTGGTAGCCATATATAGTACCTCCTGTAGGAAAATCAGGAGCTTTTACATAATTCATTAATTCCAAAATTTCAATTTCCTTGTTATCAATAAATGCTATTGTTGCATCAATAACTTCAGATAAATTATGTGGTGGCATATTCGTAGCCATACCTACGGCAATACCGGAAGCACCATTAACCAATAAATTAGGAATACGCGTAGGTAAAACAGTTGGTTCCTGGAGCGAATCATCAAAATTAAGTTGAAAATCTACTGTGTTTTTATCAATATCACGAAGAACTTCTTCTGATATCTTTTTTAATCGGGCTTCGGTATAACGCATTGCTGCAGGGCTATCTCCATCAATAGATCCGAAATTTCCCTGTCCGTCAACTAAGGGATAACGTAACGACCACGGCTGGGCCATTCTAACCATAGCTTCATAAACCGAAGAATCACCATGTGGGTGATACTTACCAAGCACCTCTCCTACAATTCTTGCTGATTTTTTATGAGATTTGTTTGATGCCAATCCTAAATCAGACATTCCAAATAAAACTCTTCTATGTACAGGCTTCAATCCATCTCTTACATCAGGTAGTGCCCTCGAAACTATTACCGACATTGCATAATCAATGTATGCCGACTTCATTTCTTCTTCAATATTTATCTTAACTATTCGTTCTCCTTCTGCCATTATATCAAGGTATTTAATTATTTTAGCTCTTATAATTATATTATGGTTTTTTAATAAATTATTATTCTAATTATCAACATTTTTATTTGGAATAATGCCTGCCTGTCTTGCCTGTCGGCAGACAAGGATAATTGGAATACTGGGAAGCATAAATTCTTCCATTATTCCACTATTCCATTGTTTATTTCAAATTTAAACCTCCATAACTTCAACCACAATACTTCTAATAAGATAACCGTTGGTTTTTTAATCGTTTTTTTAAATTCATACAAAAGTACTAAAATAGCCTTTTTAAAACGAATAATTTCATGTTATATTTACGATTTTTCAACATAAAACTGTTCATAACAAGCCCTATTTATTAACATCAGTTATTTGCTCTTTTTTAGATGCCTGAACAAGTTGATTTTTAATTTGTTTATGAAAGAATAGTTATTGTTCTAAAATTATTTTAACTTGTATTTTCAATATAAATCTGAGAAATGATTTATTATATTTTATTTTTAAATTTGCTTATATTAATTTTGTAGATTATATATAAGGTTAAATCCTTTAAAATTTATTAAGAACATTTATGGACGCAAAATTTTCGCAAAGAATAAAAGATGTTTTAAGTTACAGCAAGGAAGAAGCTGTTCGTCTTGGCAATGCATATATTGGCACTGAACATTTACTTTTAGGTATTTTAAGAGAAGGTGAAGGTATGGCCATTACAATTCTTGAGAACTTGAATATAGATCTCAACAGACTTAAAAAATCAATTGAATTCAGAATCAGGTCAGAAGAAAACTTGAAAATTGCCGATACAGATAATATCCCTTTATTTAAAACAGCCGAAAGGGCATTAAAGTTAGTTTATCTGGAAGCAAAATCGTTTAATAATGCAACGATTAATACCGGCCACTTGCTATTATCTATTCTTAAAGATGAGAATAGTGTTGTAACTCAGATTCTTGAAGAACAACATATCGATTATCAAAATATAAGAACAGAAATGGAAAATCATAAGCCTGAAGCAAAAGCCGAATTTGAAGACGAGGAAAATGAAATGCCTTTTGGAACAGGTAAAGGAAGTGGAGGATCAGCACAACAAGGACAAAAATCTAAATCAGAAACGCCTGTCTTAGATAATTTTGGAATTGATTTAACCAAAGCTGCTGAAGATGATGCTTTGGATCCAATTGTCGGACGTGAAAAGGAGATTGAACGATTAGCACAAATATTAAGTCGCAGGAAGAAAAATAACCCTGTATTAATTGGTGACCCTGGTGTTGGTAAATCAGCTATTGTCGAAGGTTTAGCATTACGAATAACTCAAAGAAAAGTATCGAGGGTGCTTTTTGATAAAAGAGTCATAACCTTAGATTTAGCATCAGTTGTAGCAGGAACTAAATATCGCGGTCAGTTCGAAGAACGAATGAAAGCAATATTAAACGAGCTTGGGAAATCTACCAATATTATATTGTTTATTGATGAGATTCATACCATTGTTGGTGCAGGAGGCGCTACAGGATCACTTGATGCTGCAAATATGCTTAAACCAGCATTAGCCCGAGGTGAAATTCAGTGTATTGGAGCAACAACACTAGATGAATATCGACAACATATTGAAAAAGATGGTGCATTAGAAAGACGTTTTCAAAAAATCATGGTTGATCCTACTGATGCTGAGGAAACTATAGAAATATTAAACAATATTAAAAGCAGATATGAGGATCATCATAATGTAAATTATACTGATGATGCCATTGAAGCTTGTGTAAAACTTACAATGCGATATATCAGTGATCGTCATTTACCTGATAAAGCCATTGATGCACTTGACGAATCAGGTTCAAGAGTTCATATTTCAAACATTAGTGTTCCTGCCAAAGTTATTGAACTTGAAAAACAAATTGAAACTGTTCGTTCCGAAA
>JAUVUS010000266.1 GCA_030600865.1 Bacteroidales bacterium
GTGCTATCACGGATTTTGATAAGGGTGCCTACGTTATCAAAGACTCAAAAATGAAACCTGAAGCAGTGATATGTGCTTCGGGATCAGAACTTGCCTTTTGCGTGGAAGCCGCTGAAAAATTAACAGCAGAGGGACATGATATCCGTGTTGTTTCGATACCCTCTTATGAAACTTTTTTAAAGCAGGAACAATCATATCGCGATAGTGTTATTTCTCCGGGAAGCACACCGGTGATCACTGTTGAAGCCGGTCGTACATTCGGCTGGGGAAATGTAAGTTCTAATCCGGTTCTGCATCTTGGAATTGACCATTATGGGTCTTCAGCACCCTATGAGATTTTAGCTGAAAAATTTGGATTTACGGCTGAAGCCGTCTATAATAAAGTTAAAGCGTGGCTCGCAAAAGTTAAGGTCTAAATAGTTTAGAAAAATTAATGTTTTTTTTAACGAAGATATTATATTTGTAAGCTGTGCCACCTTAGCTCAGTCGGTAGAGCAACGCTTTCGTAAAGCGTAGGTCGCCGGTTCAAATCCGGCAGGTGGCTCTAAGAAATAATAAGGAATTATCATGAGTATGTTCAAATGGTTAAACAGCGATATTGTAATTCCAATAATTAATGATAACATTACAATTGGAACTACAATCATCATTAATGAATTGAGAAAGACTTCACCTAATATATTAAATCGAACAGCAAAATCAGGGAACCAACCGCCAACGATTGTGCCTATAATAATTGCTATAATTATTCCAAGCAGAATAGAAGGACGTCTTCTTCTTTTTAATGAATATTGCTGTTTATCAGAATTATTCGATTTTGAAATTATATTATTCATATTGGATTTGTTTGTATAATAGTTGTTAAAAATCTTTAAATTACGCAATTTTTTGAAAGAATAAAAAGTATTACAAACAAGACTATTAATTTAATTATAAACCTGACTTTAAAGTAAGTATTGATAACACTTACTGAGTAAGTAAAGAGGAGTTAAGTTTAATTTTAATTTCTTACGAGATTTTAATATTGAGTATTAGGATATAAATTGTTTTTAAATACTCAATTCTCATCAAGTTAAATTTCAAACGATAATTTTATTATTAATGGATTCTATTGTAACATGTATTTTTATAATGTAGTCAAATTTTAAACTTATCTTATATTACATATGTGAATATAAAACAATTTAACATTTGTAACATAGATTTTAATCACAATAGTTTACAATTGTAGCAGGAATCTAACATAATAAAGTTTACATTTATCAATACTTACAAATTGTAACCGAATAACTATTCTAAATTTTTATTATATTCATACTATCAGTTAATTGCAATACTTGAGTAAAGTAATTATTTAGCATTTTTAGTTTATTTAGTCAAATAAGCCGTTTAAAAGACTATATATTGTTCGTAAAAACAAGAAAACTAATGATTTAGTAATTATATATAAAGTATTAGTTTATTTATGGTGTATAATTGGAATAAGGCTTGTATTTAGCACTCTTTTTTACCTAATATCACTTGATTTATCTCTAAAAATAGGTGATGAATAAGTGCTATAAGTAATATGTATACTAATATAACTGCTATTATATCAAAATTTATACATTACTTAATTACAACTCTTGCATAATACTGATAATAATCTGCCATATCAAACATATAAGTAGATTTAGACAAGTTTACGAACTGCCTGAATTCACATATGTAATCAGTAAATTGATTGAATTTGTTCTCATTTGTAAACTTTATTTATATTACATTTGTAATTATTAAATTTACAATTATGAAAGAGCGTATTATTCAATTTTTAAGTGAAAATAATCTTACGTCTACAAAATTTGCTGATGTAATAGGTGTGCAACGTTCAAGTATATCACATATATTATCAGGACGAAACAAACCCAGCTTTGATTTTATAGAAAAAATGCTTGTAGCCTACCCCGAACTGAACGCACAATGGTTAATTACAGGCAAAGGGAATATGTTTACTAATCAACCTTTATTATTTTCTAAAGATGAAGATCAGACTCATAATAATTTAACGCCACGAGAATCAAATATTCAAAATCTAATTAAAGAAGAACCAGCTATAGTCGATTCAGAACAAGAATTAGATAATATTCAAAATAAAGAGCTTAAATCGAATAAAATACAAAATGATATTGAACGTGTAATAATTTTTTATTCCGACGGATCTTTTAAAGAGTATAAACCTGATTAATATTTCATTATTCTATATTATCTTTGCAAAAAAAACATGTATAGAAATATAATCCGACCACTATTATTCTTATTACAACCTGAAACTGTTCATCACTTAATTGTAAATTTCCTTAAAATAGGCTTTAGAATTCCCGGAATCGCTTATTTAGTTAAGAAATCATTAAGAGTTAAAGATAATCGCTTAAAAACTATGTTTTTGGGTATTGAATTCGATAATCCTGTTGGTTTTGCTGCCGGATTCGATAAAAATGCTGAAGTTTATAATCAATTTTCAAATTTTGGTTTTTCGTTTATAGAGATTGGTACGGTTACACCTAAAGCACAAGCAGGTAACCCTAAACCACGTTCATTTCGAATACCTCAGGATAAAGGCCTTATTAACAGAATGGGGTTTAATAATAAAGGGGTTGATTATGCTGTAAATCAATTAAAAAATAAAAGGCATAAAACAATAATTGGCGGAAATATTGGTAAGAACACTGCGACCTCTAACGATGATGCTTTAACTGATTATGTTATTTGTTTTGAAAAACTGTATGATCATGTTGATTACTTTGTAGTTAACCTTAGTTGCCCAAACATTAAAGATTTACGTAAACTTCAGGATAAGGATTCTACAATTACAATTCTAAATAAACTAACTGAAATTCGAAGATCGAAATCACCATACATACCTATTTTATTAAAAATATCGCCCGATTTAACCAACGATCAACTTGACGATGTTGTTGAAACTTTCAATATTACCGGAATAGATGGTATTGTTGCAACAAATACTACTGTTTCCAGGGAAAACCTGGCAACAAACAAAAAACAAATTGAAGAAATTGCAGATGGTGGTTTAAGCGGGCAACCTCTTGCAAGACGTTCAACTGATATTATAAAATATATTACAGATAAATCAGATGGAACTATACCTATTATTGGTGTAGGAGGAATTATGACTGTTAACAATGCAATTGAAAAACTTAATGCAGGAGCAACTCTTATACAGTTATATACAGGGTTCATTTACGAAGGTCCTGCATTTGTGAAAAGAATAAATAAGGCTTTACTAAAAAATAAATCAAATTAACCCGCATTATTCATGCAAAAACGAAGTGAATTGTGTGAATGAGCGATGGATAGTGGGTTGTAATGCGGGAAACCCCGAATTAGTATAGCTCAGTTTTGGGCTTTTTCAAATTGGCAAAAACGTAACTATACTTAATCGTCAGAAAAATGCATGCATTTTTCTGGTTAATATCATAAAAAAAGAGAAGTTATTCAAACTTCTCTTTTTTGTGACCCAACAGGGGCTCGAACCCTGGACCCCATCCTTAAAAGGGATGTGCTCTACCAGCTGAGCTATTGAGTCAAATATTTTGCGACTGCAAAAGTAATATCTTATCTTTTAAATCCAAGCAATTTATAAGAAAATATTTAAATATTTTTTACTTAAACAATAAATTGCAAATATCTATGATAAAGTGCTCAAAATATGCGTTTTATATAAATAAAAAAGTCAGAACTTATGCTCTGACTTTTTGTGACCCAACAGGGGCTCGAACCCTGGACCCCATCCTTAAAAGGGATGTGCTCTACCAGCTGAGCTATTGAGTCAATCGGAATGCAAAAGTAAAACCTTTTTCTTTAAATAAAAATATTTTAAAAAAAATATTAAAAATAAATCTTAGATATTATTGATTTAATAGTACCCTCAATTTGTAACTGTAAACTTATGAGGAAATTATCTGGCAAATATTAATAAATATACTTATAAAATATCAGGAAACCTGCATTAATAGTACAAGGAGAGTATTAATTTTTTTTTCATGGATAATACAAAATTTGTGCTTGCCAGAGTTGTAGTAAAATAAATTGTAAAAGACATTTTATACCAATTCTTCTTAAAAGTGTCGTCCCGCTTAAATCGGGATGGTACTTTAAAGTTTAGAATGGTTAATGCCGTTATATATTCAATCCATATTTGTTTTTTACAAATATGGCACTCGCCTGCCAACCGTAGGCAGCCTGCCTGTTCGGCAGACAGGTTACACCGAACGGGCAGGTTTTGAATAATAAACGGTATTAAAACTAAAAAGAAAAATATTTAGATTGTTCAAAGGGAAATTTCTCTGTATTATTGCAACAAATTAGTTCAAAATTAGATGGCTAAAGAGCTGAATTAACCTTTCAAATAATAAATATGTATACTTCTGAAACAAAAGTAAGAGTTCGTTATGGGGAAACTGATAAAATGGGATATGTATATTATGGTATCTATCCTTTATATTACGAAGTTGGACGAACTGAATTGATGCGTAAATTTGATTTTTCGTACAAGAAGATAGAAAAAATGGGAATAATTCTACCCGTTAAATCTCTAGATGTAAAATATCATAAAGCAGCTATATACGATGATCTCTTAACAATAAGGACTACAATTAAAGAGTTACCGGGTGTTAGAATAACGTTCTTTTATGAAGTTTTAAATGAAAATAACGAATTACTGAATGAAGGAACTACAA
>JAUVUS010000277.1 GCA_030600865.1 Bacteroidales bacterium
ACGCAAAGTTTTAAATTTAATCATTTACGCATTTAATCATTTTCACTAAAATTACAGAATCAGAACCTTTAAACTAAATAAGAAGTGGCAGTTAATTCATTCATATTATACAATGGCGAATATCATTATCGTGATGAGTTTGGATTAAGTTTCAAAAACAGGGCGTTTTGTTATGGTGATGCATTATTTGAAACCATGCATGCTAATGGAACAGAAATCCAATTTTTCGAGGACCATATGAACCGTTTAAGGTATGGAATGGAAATATTAAAAATGAAAGTTCCAACAGTAATTGAAACTGGTTTTATAGAAAAAGAAATAATAAAATTACTACACAAAAACAAGTTATACCAAGGAGTTCGTATTCGACTAAGTGTTATTAGAAACGAAGGTGGAAAATATACCCCTGCAGATAATAATGTTTCTTATTTAGTAAACACTGAACATATCGAGAACGATAAATACGAATTAAATCAGAAGGGCTTAATCGTTGATATCTTTAATGACATAAAAAAGCCTGTTAATTTATTCTCAAATCTGAAATCGGCAAATGCTTTACTATTTGTAATGGCAGGAAATTACGCTAAAGAAAATAATTTAGGTGATTGTATTTTATTAAATAATTGTGGAAATATAGTTGAAGGAATCAGTTCAAATATATTCTTAATTAAAGGAGATACTATTTCTACTCCTCCTCTGAAAGATGGTCCAGTAGCAGGAATAATGCGTAAACAGATTCTTAAAATCGCCGATTCAAACGGATTAAAAATAGAATTTGAAAATTCATTAAAAGAAACTCACCTGTTAAGTGCAGATGAAATATTTTTTACGAATAGCATTTCAGGTATCAGATGGGTTCTGGCATATAAAGACAGGCGATATTTTAATAACATTGCTCGTCAGTTTATTGATAAATTAAATATGCTTGCTTTTAAGAATGAATCACATTAATTCATTGCAGGATTTTCAGGGAAGTTCGACCAGATTTTATATTTTTTCCCTAGTTCATCTAAAGTTTTTTTCCATATATCCTTATCGCCCAACATAATTTTTGATGATTCAACTCGTGTTACCAACCAGGCATTATCCTCAATTTCGTTTTCCAGTTGATCAGGACTCCATCCGGAATATCCCAAGAAAAATCTGACTTGCGTAAAATCAACAATTCCTTCGTTAATTAATTCTTTTAAGACATCGAAATCACCGCCCCAATATATATTATCCAGTACATGAACCGAATTCGGAACCAATTCTCCAAGTGTATGTAAAAAATGAATAGTATCCTTTGCTACAGGACCTCCAACATACACTTTAGCTTTAAAATCAGGGAAATCAGAAAGAATCTCGTTGATAGGTATATCAACAGATTTATTCAAAACGAAACCTACTGCTCCTTTTTCCGAATATTCAGTAATTAATATTACCGATCGTTTAAAATACGTATCGGACAATAATGGTTCTGATATTAGTATCCGACCTTGTTTGGGAGCCAGATTTTCGTGTTCAATATTCAGAAAATCAAAATCGAGATACATTCCCATAATTCAAATATTACAAATACAAATTAGTTCTTTTTAGTTTAAAATCAAAATTTAAAGCAAATTATAAGCAATATTAACATATTAATAATCAAGTTATTTCTACTTAATCACAAGTTAATGTCGATGTAATCGAGTTTTTAAACGTTTATAAAACTTAAACCAAATTTAAAGTACAGTGTCAAAAAAATACGAAAATTTCTTTTTTTTCTCTATTTTAGAGATGTAATTTTTCAAATAATAGTTGCTAATAGAATCCTTAATGAAAAAAATATATCTCAGTTTAATCTTTTCAATATTATTTATTAACCTCAGTATAGCTAATGATATACCGGAAATCCCGGAATTAAATAAGGATGATGTTTCTGTTGAAATGACAAATATTATTGTTAAAGGAATTAAAACTGAAATAAAACTAAATTTTAAAAATCAAGAATTCCGAAAGAGATTTGAAGGTTATCCCGTTACGATTAAAATAAACAATAAACCTGTTGAAGTCAGGGTTATTAAGGGAACCGCATCATTTAAATATATATTTACTGAGAAACAGGATTTTGAAATCAAGATTTCCAATTATACATATTCAAAAAAAGTAACACCTATTCCGTTGTGGTTTTCAGTTATTCCCCCACTTATAGCAATTCTTTTCGCCCTAATCTTTAAGGAAGTCTTTACCGCGCTTTTTATTGGTATTTTAGTTGGCACTGCAACAATGTTTTGGTACCAGGATACAGCATTAATTCCTGCCATATTTAAAGGAATGTTTGCTATAGTTGATACTTATATAATTGAATCTTTAACCGAAAGAGGGCACATGGCCATTATTGTATTTTCGATGCTGATTGGTGCCATGGTAAATATCATTACCCGTAATGGTGTAATGAAAGGAGTTGTTAATATCTTATCGAAATATGCCAACAGTCCTCGTTCCGGCCAATTTGTAACATGGCTTTTAGGAATCGCCATATTTTTTGATGATTATGCTAATACACTGGTTGTTGGAAATACAATGCGCCCTGTAACCGACAAATTGAAAATAAGCCGCGAAAAACTGGCATATATTGTTGATTCAACTGCAGCACCAATAACTGCTATCGCATTTGTTACTACCTGGATTGGAGCAGAATTAAGTTATATTCAGGATGGTATTAATACTATAGGGATTAATGAAAGTGCATATGGCATTTTTCTTAGTTCGCTCGGATATGCCTTTTACCCAATTTTCGCCTTGCTTTTCATTTTAATTCTAATTCGTAAACAGGTTGATTTTGGGCCAATGTTTAATGCTGAAAAAAGAGCACGACTTTCGGATAATATTAACTTAGATGATGATAGTAATACTTTTTCAAATAAATTAAATGAATTAGAAGTATCTGAACATATAAAAGCAAAATGGTACAATGCTGCTATACCTGTTTTTATTGTAATTTTCGGAACATTTGCAGGATTACTATATACGGGCTGGGATCAATCAGTTTGGCACGATACGAGCTTGTCATTTTCAACAAAGCTATCTACAGTAATTGGAAACAGCGATTCATTTAAAGCTTTACTCTGGTCATCAATTTCGGGAGTACTAGTAGCAATTTTACTTACACTTGTTCAAAAAATTCTGAATTTAAAAGCTACCATAGATAGCATGATAAATGGTTTCAGAACCATGCTAACCGCAATTGTTATTTTAGTTTTAGCATGGTCAATAGCACTGGTAACAAAACATTTACATACAGCCGAATTTATTTCACAAAGCTTAGTAAGTATAAATATTGCTCCTCAGTTTATACCTGCAGTTACTTTTATCCTAGGAGCTTTAGTTGCATTTTCAACCGGATCATCATGGGGAACAATGGCAATATTATACCCTTTAATTTTGCCTGCATCGTGGTTAATTGCGCAAAATACCGGTCTTGATCATGAAGCATCACTAGCTATTTTTTATAATGTGGTTTCTGCGGTACTGGCAGGCTCTGTTTTTGGCGATCACTGCTCTCCGATTTCTGATACAACAATCTTAAGTTCGCTGGCAAGTTCGTGTAATCATATCGAACATGTGAGAACACAACTACCTTATGCACTCACAGTAGGAGCTGTTTCGGTAATTATTGGAACTATTCCTGCCGCTTTTGGAATATCATCGTGGATATTATTTCCGACCGGATTATTTGTTCTTTTTTTGATAGTAAGATTTGTAGGAAAATCGTATTAATAAGCCTTTTGTTATTAGCTCTTAGAAAAATATAGCTAAAGGCTAAAACCTAATGGCTAAAATTTTTAAATTAAATAAGACTGAATACAAATCAAATCTTTTCTTGTTTTAGTTTAGAATATATTTCTTCATATACCTGATCAAAATACTTGTCAAGTTTTTTATTTAAACCTTTTGCCCCGTTAACAACTTGTTTTGACCAATCAAGATATGCTAATTTTCTTTTTACAGACCAGTTCTCAGGAGGATCATTTTTTATATCAAGAATATTACAAATTTTATCAGCAATCTTTAGTTTTTTTGCTCTTTCAGAAAGTTTTGGAGTATGTGCAACCTGTAATCTTTTTCGTTCTTCGACAGGAAGGCTCTTATTATCGGAAACTTCAAGTACAGTAAGGAGGACACCTTCACCAAATTTCTGCAAAATCAAACCTGAAATTTCTTTAATTTCTTTTTCGTTTTTTGTAGTATCTTCAATTACATCATGCAAAAATGCAGAGATAATTAAATCCGGATCATCTTCACCATATTGTGATAATAATTTAGCAACTTTTACAGGATGATTTATATAAGGAACTTTGCCTGCCCCCTTTCGTATTTGACTTTTATGCCTTTCAGAAGCAAATGCAATTGCTTCAATTATTTTTGTCTGATCATTCATAAATTATTATATAGCCTAAATTTACTAAATAAGATATATATAATAAAAACCTTTTGTTTGTGATTTTGTTTACATAAATAAAAGTCATGTTACGTATAATATTTTCAGTAATTATAATTTTATCTGTTTCAAATATATATTCACA
>JAUVUS010000344.1 GCA_030600865.1 Bacteroidales bacterium
CAGAATGCAATAAAAAAAGTTGTATTAATATCAGAAGGAAGATTAGATGTTAAGTTTGATAAAGATAAATCCCAAAACGAAATAGGAATTTTAAATAATTCTTTATCAGATTTATCAACAAGATTGTTATCGATTATATCAGATATTTATATTAATGCTGATAATCTTGTAGTGGCAAGTCAACAATTTGGTTCTACTTCACAACAAATGTCGCAAGGAGCAAGTGAACAGGCATCATCGGCAGAAGAAGTTTCTTCATCAATGGAAGAAATGGCTGCAAATATTCAACAAAACACAGATAATGCACAGCAAACAGAGAAAATTTCTGCTGAAGCATCATCAGGAATTGAAAAAGTTGCAAGCGCTTCTCAGGAAAGTTTAAATTCTATAAGACAAATTGCAGAAAAAATAACAGTTGTTAATGATATTGCATTTCAAACAAATATTTTAGCCTTAAATGCAGCAGTAGAAGCTGCGCGTGCAGGTGAACACGGGCGAGGTTTTGCAGTTGTTGCAGCTGAAGTACGAAAACTTGCAGAACGTAGCAAAGTAGCAGCCGATGAAATAGTTGGTTTATCAACTCAAAGTTTAAGTGTAACGGAAGAAGCAGGAGGTTTAATGGCTAAAATTATTCCTGATATTGAAAAAACATCTAAACTTGTTCAGGAGATTGCAGCAGCAAGTATGGAACAAAATTCAGGTGCCGACCAGGTAAATTCTGCAATACAACAGTTAAACCAGGTAACCCAACAAAATGCTGCAGCATCTGAAGAACTGGCAACAAGCTCCGAAGAGTTGGCAGCTCAAGCGCAGCAATTAAAAGAAGGTATTGCATATTTTGATTTAGGTAATAAGAAGCAGTCATCTGTAGGTAAAAAGCAATTTGAAAATAAAAAAGTAAATCAAAAACCACCTAAAATTAAAGAGCAAGCAAAATTTAAACAAAAAACTTCGGAATATAAACCCTTAGGTGGTGTAGACATTAAAATGACTAATGATAAAAATATAGATGAGGAATACGAAAAATTTTAATTATCTAATAAATTTCAAAAGATGATTCATAGATATTATTTTGGGTTAGGGTTCATAAATAATAGCATCTTTTGAAAAATAAAGAGAGGGTATATCCCTCTCTTTTAAAACTAAAATTTTATTATGGTTGATCCTGATTTAAATCAAATTTTTAGTGCAAAAATGACAAACGATGATTTTAATCGTTTAAGCGAGTTTATATTTATTCAGTCAGGTATAAAAATGCCTCCTGTTAAAAAAATAATGCTACAAAGTCGCTTACAAAAAAGATTAAGAGAATTAAAAATATTATCATATAAAGAATATGCCGATTATGTTTTTAGTCCTGAAGGGCAAAAGAAAGAGATTATTCACATGTTTGATGTTGTTAGTACTAATAAAACAGATTTTTTCAGGGAACCTGTTCATTTCGATTTTCTAAATGATACTGTACTTATTAATTTCATAAATGATCAAAGATTAAATTACAATTTAAAAGTATGGAGCGCAGGTTGCTCAAGTGGTGAGGAACCATATACCATTGCAATAACCCTAAATGAGTTTAAAAATAAGAATCCTAAATTTGATTACACAATAACAGGTACCGATATCTCTACACAAATCCTTCAAAATGCTGCATTTGCTGTTTATAAAGAAGAAAGAATAGCAAACATTCCGCTTGAAATTAAAAAGAAATATTTTTTAAAAAGCAAAGAGAAGGAAAAGAAAACAGTTCGTGTTGTGAAAACTTTAAGAGATAAGGTGAACTATCAGCGTTTAAATTTTATGGATAATACATATAATATAGCTGAAGTTTTTGATGTTGTTTTTTGTCGAAATGTTTTAATTTATTTTGACAGGGAAACACAAGAGCAAGTAATTGGTAAGTTGTGTAATAAATTAAAAAGTGGAGAGTATTTATTCATAGGTCATTCGTAATCTATTATTGCAATGAACCTTCCATTAGAACAAATAAAACCAACAATATTCAGACGAATTTAAATTATTATACCATGAGTGATTTATCAGACAAGGAGCTAATTGATGAGCTTAAAAAACGTTTTGAGCAGAATGAAAATGGCCTTAAAGAAGTTCAGGAGCTTAATAAAGAATTGATAAAAGTTAATAAAAAGCTGGAAGATTCTGAAGCCCTTAAAACTCATTTCATTTCAAATATTACCAATGAAATAATTAATCCTTTTGCTTCTGTATTAGCACTTTCTAAAAGTATTTTGTCGGTGAAAAAGGAGAACTGGAAAAAAGTATTTTCTATGGTGTCTTTGATATATTCGGAAGCTTTTAATCTCGATTTTCAACTTCGTAATATTTTTGTTGCAGCAAAACTTGAGGCTGGAGAAATATTTCCGGAGATATTAAATGTTGATATCAGGCAATTAATGGAAAGTGTAATAGAATCATTCAAATATATAACGAAAAAGAAAAAAATTAAGATTGTTTTTAATTTTAATATTAAATCAGAAAATAATAAACCTTTCTTTTTTAAAACTGATCCGGAAAAACTGAGATTGATACTGTCTAACTTATTAAGTAATGCCACTAAATTTAATTCTGAAAACAAAGAAATAATAATTAGTGCAAGTATTGATAAAAACGAATTGATTATTTCTGTTAAAGATTATGGAACAGGCATATCCTTAGAAAATCAAAAAATAATTTTTGATAGATTTAAAAGAGTAGATTCAGGAATCGATTCAATTCACAGGGGACATGGACTTGGTTTGTCAATTAATAAAGCATTACTTGATTTATTAAATGGAAGTATTGATATTCAGAGCGAGATAGACAAGGGAGCTAATTTTACAATTTCAATTCCTGAAAGTGAATCTCAGGTCAGCGGTTTTGCATTTGATGGCAATGAACTGTTTTTTGATGATGAAAAGGACTTTGATATAGAACCAGAAACCTTTTAGATCTTCTTTTTAGAATGGATAAGCTTGAATCACATTTTTTATACCCGGCGGCACTGTTTGCAAGCCAAAAGCCTTTTCAGATAAACACTATATTAGGTTCATGTGTGGCTGTTTGCTTCTGGGATAGTATATTAAAAACGGGAGGTATGTGCCATTATATGCTTCCATACTGGAATGGTGAAGGATTAGCTTCTCCTAAATATGGTAATATTGCTATTGAAAAACTTCTGGATAAAATGTATTCTTTCGGATCTCAAAAACCTAATATTATTGCAAAAGTTTTTGGAGGAGGAGAAGTTATAGAAACTAAGAATCCGATATTTCATATCGGGGAAAGAAATATAAAGTTAGCATCGGAACAACTTAAAGAATTGAAAATTCCTGTAGTTAGCTCAAGTGTGGGTGGTAAAGATGGAAGAAAAATAATATTTTATACCGAAAACGGCGAAGTGAAGCAACGATATGTGAAAGGACAATCAGAAAATTAAAAGTATATAATTTAATTTTAATATAGTATAAACAAAAAACTAAAATTATGAATTGGGAAAATCTAAAATTAGGACGAAAGTTTTTTATTTCTTTTGGTTTAATCATTGCTTTATTGGTTATTGTTGGTGTATGGTCTATTAACGGAATAGGAGGAATAGTAGGTAATTCAAAAGAAGTAATAGAAGGAAATAAACTCAGAGCTGACTTAGAACACATGTATCTTAAACATTTACATTGGTCAATAGAAGTAGCTAAATTATTTACTGATGATAATGTTACAGAACTTAATGTTCAAACTGACCCTAGCCAATGTTCTTTTGGCCTGTGGTATTATGGCGAAGGAAGAAAGCATGCTGAAACGCTTGCCCCTG
>JAUVUS010000407.1 GCA_030600865.1 Bacteroidales bacterium
ATATTTCAATTGGTTCGGTTTTAATCTCTTTAATCAACAAGCCAGGGTCCGGAACTTTATAACGAATAGTATCAGCGTACATAATCGGCAGATTTTCTTTAACAGCTGCAAGGATTGCCCCAATGCATGACGTCTTGTCATCAAGAGGAGTTATAAGAACTTTAACATCGCCGGATAAATCCTGCAAAAGTTTATTATAATATTTTGACAATTCAATTATTTCTCTAAAAACAAAAAAAGGCGTTCTATGATCAATATAAATTATATTATTATCAAATGTATGTATTTCATTAAAAAGAACATCACGCAAATTTATTAAAAGATTTTCAACCTGTTTAGGATAATTGGGGCGAAAAGGTAAAATCGGGCAGATTTCTATACAATCAACTTCAATTTTCGAATAAATTTTCCTTAATCTTTCCGGGTCATTTTTTCCAATAATAGGAATCCATACAAATTTTACCCCTTGCGGAGGCTGATCAAATCCAAACATAAAACTTGGATCAAGATTCTCTTCTGAAATAATTCCCCTGTCTAAATATTCTTCAGGCAGACTTGCGACATGTAAATTTTTGAACCCAAAATCTGTTTTAGTTTTAGCATTAATCAGATAAGAGAGCATGGGAGAAAATAACGTTCTCGGTAATCCTCCGATGTCAATAATAACATCACGGATATTAGAGAAGTGATCTTTTATTTCGTATATTTTGTTTACTATTTCTCTTCCTCCAACTGAATGATTAAATTCGTCGAACATATCTATTTTAATAGTACTATGCAACACATCAAATTTACTTAAAAAATTACGATTTTTTTCTCTTGCTTCAGTTATAATTTTGTCTTGTTCACCTGATGATTCAACTGCAAAGTCAATGGGAATAAATTTAGGAACTATATTCTCTTCTAATAAAATTTTACCTGCTTGCAATGAACGGGGATCAAATCCTACGCCGGAAATAATAAGAGGAACTTCACCAACTTCTTTAATCCTGCCTTTCCAGAACTCTTTAAATTTTTTTGAATAGAAACCATCAGTTTTTAGCATCAGATATCAGCCCATATTTTTCGTTGGCGGCCCAGCGGAAAAAACTTTTTTCGACGCATTATAGTTTCAGGTGAAACAAATTTATTGCACATCTCAAAAAGTAACCTTAATGGAATCTTTTGAAAATCGCCTCGTTGCAAGGGAAGTGAATACTTGACGCATAATAAGCGATTTATTGAAAATATATACTTTAATTCAGAGCCTTTAACACCTTGCTTCTGAGCATTTTCGGGAATAATAACATTGAAGGCTATCGCTGTAGAAAGAATATTCGAAAGTTCGTTGACCCATGGTTCTTTTTCAGATTTTGGGAGAAAAAAAAGATCAACATCTGAAGTTAACAGAGCAAATTGAGTAACCCCAGGTGCATGAGGAGCATTTGGTTCATAAGTCCGAGACAAAAAAAACTGACCGAGATTGTCAATTAGTTGACAAATTTTCTTACCATACACAAGTCTGCTTATTATTTTATCGATGTAATTCTTCGCGATTTTTTTAAAAATTTTATTTTGTTCATTTGCATCAATATTTCTATTTTTATCTAATTCGACTCGATAAATTAATCTGTCAATAAAAGGGGAAAATACTCGTAGAAATTGTTCAACATTATTGTTTGACACAGCTATGATATCATCAAAACCTGAATATAATGGTAATCCAACACGTTTTTTTAAAAAAAGTTCGGCAGCTTGTTTATCTTTGGAGCTTATGTTTTGCATTTTATCCTCGAAATTTTCCGGAAATAAAGTTGGCTGCTTTTTTCGGATTAGTCGATGTAGTTTAATTAACATTAGTTCTCTATCAAGAACGGACGTTGATTCATTGTTAAAAAATTCATCTAATTCAGGATGTTCATGAACTAAACTTACCCTAAGTTGCTGTTCCTCTTCCATTTGTTCATTTTTAATTAAAGCGATTTGTTTTTCATCCGGGCTGACATCATTAGATAGTAAGCTTTCGATATTTTCGCTATTAAACTCATTAAGGAATGAAGTAAAATTAAGTCTATTGTTAACTAAAAATCTTATAAATTTTTTATAGACAGAAGGTTGAGCAGAAAGTTCCTCGTCAAGGTCAATATCTTTGGTTTCTCTTCCATCAAGCGTACCGTTAGAAAAACTAAGCAACTTATTTATTGAATATATATGCTTTCTTGTTGCTATCCACCGAGGAAAAGTATTTCTTCTTTCAATACTGTTTTTAAATAATAAAAATTGATCGTGTTGCAAATCATGAGCATCGTCAATCATTAAAATAAATTTGATTCGATGATACTCTTGTTGTACATCAATCAGGTCCAAAGAAGAAAACCTATAGTGTAGTTCAAGATTTTTCGGCAAGTCCGATCCGGGAAAACTCGTCAACACACGAGATATCAACTTTTCTTTCTCTATAATATTCTTTTCAAACTCTATAATATTTTTGTCACTATTAAAAATACCAGGAGGGTGTTTTTCAGATGGAACCCCTTTTATTATTATTTTATCACAGTTTATTCTGTTAAATTTGTTTAATTCCAATATCGCCTTTAATAACTGTCTTGCAATCCGTAAATCCAGTAATGTATAGAATAATTTTTCATTCTCAACGATAGTGATATTAACTTTTGATGCTTCATAGTAAAATTCATCAATATGTACATATAATCCCATTCCATTAATAACATCGTTATTGATAATCCCTGCCTCTTCAAGAACATCATAAAGTTGGCGATAAATATCTTTATGTTGAATGATGTCGACTATCACGTCGACCTCTAACAGCCTAAGTATAGTGGATTTACCTGAACCAGGTATTCCGACTATCCAGGAAGCTTTAGGTAGCAACAAATTTTCATTGGTTAAAAGCTTTCTGAAAATTTGCGGCGCGTACATAGATAAAAAGATTGTGTTTTTCAGACCTGTTCTGTCTGAAAATCTTGTTAAAAAAGCATTTCTGTAAGTAGTGATAGCCATTTATCTGTTTTTGCTCTTATGCCGTTCTATACGCTTGAATAAAGGCTCAAACGGAGGATTTG
>JAUVUS010000303.1 GCA_030600865.1 Bacteroidales bacterium
ATTAATTATAAAATTCTGTTGAACAACAGAATTTTATAATAATTATTCGCTTTCTTAACTTTTTTGAAATAATTATTAAAATGTTTATTAATTTTGTTAATTGGTGGAGAAGTTTTTTAATCGTAAGCAGGCTGGTTTTTCATCAATATAAATTCCATCTTATTTATCCCCAAATTATTTCAAATTAGATTTCTTTAATATAATTTCGAGATTTTCATAAAAATGAATTAGTTTTAGGTGATCGATTACAAAACCTGGACTATGAAAATTCGCATCCTTTTATCAATTACAATTTTATGGTTTTTAAGCTTAACTGTTTCAGCATCTGGAAATAGTTTTTATATTAAGAATGGATTACTTGATCTGGAATTAACCAATATTGAAGAAATACAAAGTATTAAACTTCAGGGAGATTGGGAGTCTTATTGGAATCAGCTGTTATAACCGCAAGATTTCAAAGATTCTGAAGGTAAATTAAATCCACAATTAGTAAAATTACCCAAATCCTGGACAAACTATAAGCTTGATAGTGTAAAGCTCCCAAACGAAGGTTTTGCTACTTACAGGTTAGTTATTAATAAAAAGCCGGACTCTGCCGAAACAATTTATGGATTAAAAATATCTTCTGTTTTCTCGAATTATAAATTATGGATAAATGGAAATCTAATTACTGAAGTTGGGAAAGTTGGAATAACTGATACATTGTCTGTTCCTCAATTTAAATTTCAGGATATTCCATTTATTTTAGATCCAGAGAAAGAAAAAACTGATAAAATAGAAGTAATAATACAGGTTTCAAACTTCTCACATCAGAGAGCCGGTCTTCAAAAGCCAATGTTTTTTAGTACTTACGAAAATTTAAGATACGAATCACGTTGGATGGATATTCTTAACCTGATTATTATAGGTATTATTCTGGTGATAGGTATAAATCATCTCAATATGTACCTGTTCCGCAGAAAAGATGTTTCGAACTTATACTTTAGTATTGTGAGTATTGTGATGATACTTCGTAACATTACTACAGGAGATAGAATCATTACTTATTTTATTCCAAACATTAATTGGGAATTACTGGTTAAACTCGACAATTTTTCGGGATTTGGGACAATACCATTGTTTGCTCTTTTTATTTATAGTCTTTTTAAAGTTGATTTTCCTAAAGTACTAAAAAATATAATAATCATTATAGGAGTGTTTGTTACTCTTCTTGTATTTGCAACGCCTGCAAATTTCTACGGAAAATACAGGATGTTTTTCGAAATCTATATTTTGATTTTTGGTCTTTACCTTACTTTTGGTGTACTTCTTAAATCAGCAATTAGAAGAAGACCCACAGCCTTTTTTGCTTTTTTAGGAATGTTTATCCTTTACACAACTGCCATTAACGATGTATTAAGCAGCATGGGATTAATTCAAAGTGCTTATATTGCACCTTATGGATTAGTAGCATTTATGATTATTCAGTCGATAACAATTACATTTAAGTCGGCAAAAGCAATTAACGAGAACGAAGATTTAAGTGAGCAGTTGACTCTTGAGAAAAAAAATCTGGAAAAAAATATTACAGAAAGAACACAAGAATTACAGTTACAGCACGAACAGTTAATAACGCATCAGGAAAAGGAAAAAGAACAAAGCTGGGTAAATAATGGGATGACCATAATTAATGATATCCTGGCTGACAATAAAAACGATTTTAAAGCATTAAGTTCTAAAGTCTTGTCGCAATTGATTAAACATATTAGAGCTACTTTTGGTGTTTTATATATGTTAAGTAATGATGATGAGGCAGAGCCATATCTTGAATTAATTGCCGATTATGGCTGTAGTAATGATATTCGAAAAGATAAAGCTAAAATTCATGTGACCACCGGAATTGTTGGTGTTTCTTACACAGAAAACAGGTTAATGATTGTTAATGATGTTCCTGAAAACTTTATTAAAATAGAATCAGGCCTTGGCGAGTCGCAGCCCGAAGCACTACTTATTATTCCATTAAGTATAGATGAAAAAGTTTTTGGTATAATTGAAATTGCCAGCTTTAATAAATTTACCGATCTCGAAATTGAATTTATAAAAAGGATTGCTTTTAATGTTGCAAATAATCTGAATAATATCAGGATGAATGAAAACAGTTCAGAGTTGATTGAAAAGTTCAAGGTACAAGCACAATTAATGCAAGAGAAAGAGGAAGAGATGCGTCAGAACCTTGAAGAGATGGAAGCAATCCGCGAACAATACGAAGAGCTTAGAAATAAGAATGAAGATCAAGATTAATTACTCAGCACTTAATATAAATATTGCTAAAAAATGCGGTTATTTGAATAGCGAACAAGGATTACTTTCAGTGAGATTGCTTAGTTACTCACTACGTTTCCCGTAAAACGGGACAGGCTGTGAGATCGTTTCACTAAGTTCGTTAAGTTAACTATTTCAGATTTACGAAGTATTATATTTTAACGATTAGATCTAAAATCTTCATTCGTTAATCGATATTCTTAAATCAATTATATTAATATAAAATATTAATAAGAATTAATCAACAGGTATACTATAAATTAGTCTCAAATGAATAAACGGACTTCCTTCAAATTCGTTATTTGCTCGTATTCGATCATCTCCAATATTAACTAAAGGTAATCCTAAGTCGACTTTATCATTTTCAGCAAAAAGCCCGTAATCTTTCGATAATGAATATCCTGCACGAGCTTCCATAAAAACATTATCAAATAAATTAACATTAGTAAATGCAGAAAGGTTAATACTTTTGCGATCAACATAATAATTCTCAAAATCAGGTTCGTTAATTCTGTATGATGTGGTTAAACCGATAAAGTGTAAACCATAAGATAGCTTTTCTGATGGCTGTGTGTATATTTTTCCATAAACAGGAAGTAATCCTTTTACTTTAATTTTCGATGTAACATTCCAATCTACATAAAAAACGGGAACTATGTATGTGCCAAAAAACTCTTGATTGTAAATAACACCTACACGCCAGGTATAATTATCATTTTTTACTTTTTCATACATTACCATCCCTCCAAGTTGCAACGATTTGGAAAAAGATGCATTCAAATCACTCATGTATCGTGGTACAAATATAATTTGTAAACTTTGTTTCGAATTAAACCTGTGGATGTATCCTGTACGAATAAGAAATCCGTGTAAGTTAAAAGCTTCAATTGGATTTACATCTGTAGATAAATATTCATTATTCATTGAAAAGTATTGATAATCCACACTTGTATACCAAATGGATGAATCTTTAAGAACAATTGGGATACTTAAATTTGACGTAAATACTGTTTCATAATTTTCATCAGTATTAATATCGGTAGTTTGCATAAAATTATAATTACCCGCAACATAAAATACATCAAAGCGATTTTGAGCAAACAACGATGCAGACATACATAAGATTAAAATTGTAACAAATAGATTTTTCATGGCTAAGTTCTTAAGGTTCGATTATTTGATTTAAAGATAAACGATTTTTTTAATTTCACAAACAGCAATTGTTTAAACCTTTGTTAGACAGATTCTATAATTGCTTGGCTAGTACGCGTCTGTGTCGCGTAACAATACTTACGATCTTTATCATAAGATAACTATTATAAGAATGGCGTTCTCTTTGATCCGTATTGTTGGTCAAAAGTTTCTTTATCAGAATAATCTATAAAATCCTTGTGATGCTCAGGCGGAATAAAGCTTTCGCTTTTCTGGTGTTTTATAGAACAAAAGTATTTTTCTGTTTCAGCAAGAATTTTAGTCCAGTAATGAAATGCACCATTTGCATAGCCGCAATACATACAATTAATTTTTTGGCCGGGTTTCAGATAGGATAATTTATGACGATCAATTCTGACATAGTTCTTTCTTTTTACATAGGGAATACGATAAAAAGGAAAACTAAAACGGTGATAAATCTCAATATATATATCTAATATTGCTATTGGTATTACAGCTAAAAATAAAAAAGGAGCAGTAAGGAAATGTCTAAAAGCGCGATGTTTTATAGTTATATATTTCATTATGGTTAGTTTTATAATTTACAATTTTAATTTCCCCAAGCTGGCGCTCGTTTACTCGCAAGCTCGTGAGATCGTTTCACTAAGTTCGCTTAGTTGTGACGCGTGATAAAATTAACAAATTATTAATAAAAAAGCACGCGTTATAACTTAGCGAAGCGTTCGAAAATTCAAGATGCAAGTGCGACATTATTAACAAAGTTATTTAAAAATACTTTACCTGGTGTTTTATAATTCAGTTTTTTTCTGGGTCGTCTG
>JAUVUS010000318.1 GCA_030600865.1 Bacteroidales bacterium
AGGTCTATGTTTTTTAGTAAATCTTTTTATAAAATACTTTTTCCTTCTTTAAGCAAGCCCAGTTCTTTCAGTTTTTCTTCTGAAGGAAAACCTTCGTTATTCCATCCACGAATTGCATAATACTTATCTAATAAGGGCTCGAGATTTATTTTGATTCCTTTTGAATGACCGGATTCAAAAGCTTCATTAAGCAATCGTGGGGGTAAAGTATCGTCTTTTCTGGTAAGTCCTTCGCGCAAATTGAATAATTTTTCAAGATTCCAGATTCTTTCGCCAATTTTCAACAATTCTTTCGAATCTATTTTTACACCTGTAACAGCAGACATCATATTTGCATAATGTGTAGGATTTAAAGCAAAGCTTGTAAAAATACATACACCCATTGAATCAATAGTAGCAATTAAATCCTGGTATAATTTTGCAAGTCCGGGTTTTCCCTCTTCCGAAAACCTGTCAATTTCAAAAGGAGTAGATAAAGCTTCGGTTGAAACTAAATATGCTTTTAAGTGACAACCACCACGATTACTTGTGGAAAGAGAAATACTCATACCATAAAATCCTCTCGGATCATAAGCAGGTAATTCAAGTCCTTTTACATGCATTGCAAGTTCAGGATGTCCAAATTTTTGCGCAAGCCTTAAACTTCCCATGGCAATTAACTTCCCAAAACCTTCACATTTTCCTGCAAGTTCAGTTAATTTGAGCATAGCATCTGCATCACCGAATTTTAAATCACGACCGAGATCTTTTCTTATTAATTCATAAGTTTCTTCATCGAAATATCCTTTTTCGGAAAGCTCCATAGCGCAAGCAATGGTACTTCCTGTCGAGATAGTATCAATACCATATTCATTACAGTTGTAATTGGCATGTGTTATTTTTTCCAGATCGTGAATAAAACATGCTGCACCTAATGACCATACAGTTTCAAATTCAGGACCTTTCCCTTCTCTTTCAGGAGTTCTGGTTAAATGTGCACAACCAATAGGACAAGCCTTGCATGGCTGGCTTCTTACATAGTATAATTCTTTTATTGTTTCGCCTGAAATAGATTCTGCATTGGCAAAATATCCTTCCTGAAAGTTTTTAGTCGGAAAGCCGCCACGATCGTTTATTGTATTAACCAGTGCAGGAGTTCCGTATTCTTTTAAAGCATTTTTTGTTAAAGGAGCTTCACCTATAAAAGTTTGCCACTTTTTTTTAGCATCTTTTAGCGTTTCTTCATCATTATAAGGTGTGTTTTTTGAACCACTGACCACAATTGCTTTCAGATTTTTTGAACCCATTACAGCACCAACGCCCGTTCTTCCCGAATGATGTCCTTTCTCATTTACAATTGAAGAAATCAGCGAGCCTTTTTCACCGGCAGGCCCAATACACGCAACACCTGCTTTAGGATCTGTTTCTTCAAGTAAAATATCAGTTGTAACATCAGTGGTTTTACCCCAAAGTTTTTGCCCGTCTTTAAATTCAACACTCTCTTCGGTTAAAAAAATATAACAAGGATTCTCTGATTTTCCCTCCAAAATTAAAACATCGTATCCTGTATTTTTAAAATCAACGCCAAAATGACCTCCTGAATTTCCCTCTCCAATACCTCCCGTTAACGGAGATTTGCACACAACGGAAAAACGACTTGCAGTAGCGGCATTACTTCCATGTAGCGGAGCGGTTACAAATAATAATTTATTTTCAGGACTTAAAGGATCAACTTTTGCCGGAAGTTCATCAAATAGTAACTTTACTCCAAGTCCCCGACCACCAATATATTTTAGTAAAATTTCTTCAGGAATTTCCTCGGTTTTATAACTATGATCAGTTAAATTTATTCTGAGTAATTTATTATGATATCCGCCTTTTATAGTTTTCATTATATGTATTTTTTGTTAAAATAATGTAAGTTAGTTTGTTGTTTTACAGACATATAAAGATTAAAAATCTTTATTTTTTCTGTAATGATTATGAATACATTCCTTACACCTGTTTTGGCTGTGAATTCTTAATTCAGGACGAAGTTTTGAAGTATAATTAAAAGGACAAACCTTGCATGGAATTATTCCTGCATCTAACCAATCTTCCGTATTGTGTAGCAACCAGCCCATTGACGAAACAATATTCAATGGTCCGCTTGTTCCGATTCTGAATAACTCAGGATTTTGTGTTGATTCATCCGGAGCACCGGCATAAACTAATCTCATTACTGTCATGGCATCAGAAATACCACCGGCAGCTTTTACTCCTTTACTGTTTCCGATAACTTCTCTCATTACTCTCATGTGCTCAGGCATTGCGCCATAAGCATCCATTCCTGTTGAATTCTTTATAAATTGTGCTTTTGATTCACCAACAATTTCTGTTACTTTAATTAACTCTTCTTCGGTAAGTTCAGAACTGCGGACAATGACTTTAACAACTTCTCCCTCGGCAGCATCACACATTGCGTTTATTTCTTCAAGAGTATAAGCAGGATCTGATTTAAAACGGCCAACATTTATGACAATATCAATATCGATATGACCTTTACCTTCGCCACGCAATTTGCGACTTTTTGTAACTGTGTCTAATGTCATTTGGGCTTTTAAATCAATATCAACCTTACCTAAAGGGAAATCCATAACATAAGTTTCTGCTACTCCCGAACCTTTTAAAAGTAATGGAAGTCTGTCGACTTCCACAGGATTAACACATACCGAAGCGCATTTTAATGATATAGCCCAATGGGCCATTTTATCCAGTTTAGGGCCCAGGGTGTCGGCTTTTAAATCAGTAACATCAAGAAATGTTGCAATTCTTTCGGGACTAAAGCTTTTTATGAGCTTTAACATTTCATCTTTAGGAAATTCAACTAATGGAGTTCGTTTTGTTTTCGTTGGCATCATGTTATCTTTCTTTTAAAAAGAATTTGTTATTGTGACTAAAATGCAAATAATTGCAGTAAGAGTTAGTTAAATATAGGAGTAACAAAAATAATCAATAATTAACAAAGATTTACAAATTACAAATTTGAACGAAAAAATCAGAAGTAAACGGAAGTTTTTTAAGAAAAAATAGAAAAAAACTATCCTATTTTAGTTTTTTTCGCTAATGGCAAAAAGCTAAACGCCAATAGCTATTTTGATTTCCCCCGTGCCAGTGAAAAGAAAATTCCTATAAAACAAAGTATCGCAAAAATGAAAAATGCAGTTCTGATACTATGAATAAATTCTGTATAATTTGATGGATTTATTTCTGCTTTGCCTATAAATATTGAAAAAATCATCATGGCGATTCCCATGCTCGACATTTGACCGATCAATCGCATTGTGCCAACTGTTCCAGAGGCAATTCCGTAATATTTTTTTTCAACCGAACTCATAATAGCATTTGAGTTGGGTGACGAAAACAGCGCATAACCTATTCCAAAAACAATTAGTATTGGAATAATAAACCAGATACTGGAATTAGAGCCAATAAAAGCTAATACAAATAATCCTGCTGAGATTAATCCCATACCAACAGAAGCAACCTTGCCTGCATCAATTCTATCTGATAATTTTCCTGTAATTGGTGAGAAAATTGCCATTAATAATGGTTGAATTACCAAAATACGTCCTGCTTCCATGGGGTTTAATCCTTTAATATATTGTAAATAAAGACTCAATAAAAATCCAATAGCAAATGTAGCACTGTAATTTATTAGTGCGGCATAATTTGAAAATGCAAAAACCCTGTTATGCTGAAATAACTGAATATTAATAACAGGAAATTCTTGTCTTTTCTCAAAGTATACAAATGCAACGATTCCTAAAATACCTGTTACAGTAAAAAGTACGCCATATAATTCAGGGAGCTTACTAAATCCGTACATCAAGGAAATTATTGCAAAACCATAAATAATGGAACCTTTCCAGTCAAATTTTTCACCTTTAGCATCGGCCCATTCTTCTTTAAAATAAATAAAACTTAAAATAATAGAAATTAAACCCAAGGGAACGGTAAACAAAAATATACCTTCCCAGCCCCAGGTTTTTGTTAAAAATCCTCCGATAAAAGGCCCGAGAGTTAGTCCTGTATAAACAGAAGCCACAACAATGCCTAATGCTTTTCCTCTTTTTTCACGCGGGAAAACAGAAGTAATAATAGCCATTGCGGTCCCAAATATTAAAGCGCCACCATGCCTTGCACTATTCGCCACACAATAAGGAGC
>JAUVUS010000346.1 GCA_030600865.1 Bacteroidales bacterium
AGCATCTTTGTCCCACCAACCATGTCCTGCATAGAAAACAAGGAGGTTATCTTCATCAGTTAATTTATTTGAAAGCATGTCTAAAGAATTAATTATTTCTTCTCTTGTTGGATTCTTTAAAAATGAAATATCTTCAGAATCAAATAAATATTTGGAAGAAAGTACATTATATAATGCTTGTGCATCTCTTACGGGATTCTGTAAATTATATACATCGGGATGTTTGTACTCATTAATGGCAACTAAAAGGGCATAATATTTCCCTTTAAGATTAAAAGTGTCAGTAGAATAGCTCAATGGATTATATTGAATAGATATGGTTTTCTCTGTAAGGTTTTTACCTTCATCCATTACAATAATCTTAAAGCTATTCTCTCCTTTTTTTAAATTTATTTCTTCTCTGAAAATACCACCCGGATTGGGAATTATCTCTTTTGAATTTACCAATAAGGTTGATATCCCACCTTCATCGGTAACTTTCCCAACTAAAATAAGTTTATCATAATCAGTTTTAAAGGTTTCACCTTCTCTAACTTGAGGTGAAATTAAACTTATAATCGGAGGGGTAGAATCAACTAATATCTCTGTTGTTTGTTCTATATTATTAATGTAAATGGTACTTTTATCACTTTCAACTATTTGTGAAAATGAATTATAAACAGAAGATATTAGTAATATGCTAAAGAAAATTTTTAATTGTAACAATTTCATAGTTTAATATTTAAGCTTAAGCAAAGTGAAACTGATGTAAAGTTATTTTCAGCATATACATGATTTATGCTGAGTTTAACATTTCTGTGAGTAATATTAGAATCGATCTTATTGGGCATTAAGGCTACCCAAATAATATTTATTGCCCATATTCCTATTGCGGAATAAGCTAAAATTTTAGATGTATTATCCTGTTGAATTGCCTGATTGTAATATTTGTCACTATCTTGTATCGCAATAGCATCAATATATTGATTGTAACTATTTACAGATTGTTGATTATACCAATACGATCCTGCAATACATCCTACTCCGGCAACACCTATTAACCAATACGGTTTACCCTTTTTTAATTTTGATTGCCCCCAACCAGGCCACACAGTAGATAGAACTAATAGTTTTCCTTTGGGGAATTGAAAAAAATCAAATTGAGCAAAAACTTTAACTGAAATAGCTTCATCCAGAATAACATTATCTTCAGCTAAATTCCATACTATTGTTTTATTATTACCTGCTTTTATGTTTGATCCAATATCACCTCTTAATGCTTGAGTATTAATTTTTTCACCTTTTGAATTTAGAACTTCGATCCAAACATTATAATATTCTGAACTTTTACCATTAATATTATAGCTTATTGAAAGGCATTCATTATTATAATCCAATACCGGAGAGCTAATATCGGTCAATGTTTGACCCCACATTACAATGGATATCAATAAAAAGATAAAGGTTTGAATTATTTTAAGCTTCATAATTTATTATGTATTAGTGGCTTAAAGAAATTCATTAATAGTAAAATGTCACATAAATTTAAAAGAGTTTAATTTAATTCAACATTCGTTAAGTAAAGAGATGAAAATTACTTGATTATCTATAATCAAAATAATTTTATAAGACCATTCAATAAAAAGAAACTAAAACATCTTTGTTTAAAGATGTTAGTCTGACAAGTTAACAATGCTGGAAGAGAAAGTCAATAAAAAGCACATCTTTTTTGAGAAATAATCTGAGATTATACTAAAAACAATATTTTATTTTTTTACTTCTGAAGGAATTTATGAAGTTAATTCTTACAGCTATTACAAATACAGAGTATTATGGCATCATTGTAATAATAAATCTACTTGTCCAACATACTAGTTGTTAGTTATTTAATGCAATCTTCTATAAATGTGTTTAGGCGCAAATACACTTAAAGTAACAAATCTTGCAATCATAAAAATCATAAATGCTGCCCATAATCCATGATTATAAAAATAGTGATGTAAAATAAAATATGAAGGAATAAAAACTAAAAAGGTGGAAATAAGCATAGCATTTCGCATGCTTGCTGATGCAGTTACTCCTATAAAAATTCCATCCCAGATAAAAGCACCAAAAGTTACTACAGGAATTAAATAAATCCAGAATAAATAAGCTTGAATATTTTGAATTACCTCGGTGTTATCAGTTAAGATTTTTAAAAGCAAATTATCTCCAAAGTAATAAGCTATGGTAAAAATACTTGCCATTAATAATCCCCAATAAAACAGGAGTTTAGATACTTTTATCAGGTTTATTTTATCTATGGCACTGAAATATTTTCCCGCTAAAGCTTCACCAGCAAATGCAAACCCATCAACAACGTGTGCATAAATCATAAAAAACTGGAGTAGCAAAGTATTTACTGCCAGCAAAGTATCTCCGTATTTAGCCGATTTTGCGGTAAAGAACGATAAAGCAAATACTAAACTTATAGTTCGTATAAATATATCTTTGTTTACATTAAAAAACTTTTTAAGGGCATTTATCTGAAGAATTTCTTTTAAGTTTAGATATTGTTTTAATCTTTTAGAATTCTTTAATAAGAATATTAATCCTGCAATTAGCCCTAGGTATTGTGCTAAAACAGTTCCAAGTGCAACTCCATCCGATTTCATTCCGAATACCTTAATGAATAAAACATTGAACCCAACGTTTAACAAATTAACGGTAATAGCAATAATCATCGGGATTTTAGCATTTTGCATTCCAATGTACCATCCTGAGATGGAATAAAGAGCTATCGTGGCGGGAGCAGCCCATATCCGGATATAAAAATATTGTCGGGCAAAAAATTCTACTTCATCACTACCGTTAATGATAAAGAAACTTAATAAATCGATAGGTTTTTGAATTATTAGTAAAAACACTGCACCTATAAATCCTACTAGAAGAGCTCTGTAAAGAATATAAAAACTTTCCCGAAAATCTTTTTTACCATACGATTGTGCAGCGAAACCAGCAGTTCCCATTCTTAGAAAACTAAATCCCCAGTAAATGAAATTAAAAATCATGCTCCCCAAAGCAATCGCACCAATGTAAACTTTTGAATCAAGATGCCCAACTAAAGCCAAATCAACAATTCCAAGTAAGGGAACAGTAATGTTACTAATGATATTAGGAATGGCGATATTTAAAATTCGTCTGTTCAAATTCAATTTTTTTGCAAAGCGAAAGTAATTTTTTAAAAAATAGTAAACAATTGGAATTAATCTTTGTTATAAAGTCAGATTAATTAGAATCAATATAAATAAATAATGTTTAACTAATAATAAATTAATAAAATTATGGCTTTTGAATTACCAAAATTACCTTATGCATATGATGCACTTGAACCTGTTATTTCTAGACAAACCTTAGAGTTTCATCATGATAAACATCATGCGGCTTATGTAAATAATTTAAACAAGCTGATTGCAGGAACTGAATTTGAAAATGCTGATTTGCTTACAATTATCAATAAATCTGATGGTGGAATTTTTAATAATGCAGCCCAGGTTTGGAATCATACTTTTTATTTTGATCAGTTTGGGAAAGATAAAGCTGATAAGCCAACAGATAAATTGTTAAATGCAATCAATACAAGTTTTGGATCTTTTGATGAGTTTAAGGAAAAATTTTCCACAGCGGCAAAAACACTTTTTGGATCGGGCTGGGCATGGCTTGTTAAAAAACAAAACGGTAGTTTAGATATTATTCAGACTTCAAATGCTGCAAACCCATTAACCGATGGTTTAATTCCAATTTTAACCTGCGATGTA
>JAUVUS010000451.1 GCA_030600865.1 Bacteroidales bacterium
ACTTGCCGGACAAACCGTTATTTATGGTTTAAGTAATATGCTGGGACGATTTTTAAATTACCTTTTAGTTCCGCTACATACGATAGTTTTAGGTAAATTCTTTTTCGGGAAACTAACTTATATTTATGGTAGTACTGCTATTGTATTAGTATTATTAACCTATGGATTAGAAACAGGCTTCTTTCGTTTTGCCAGCAAGAAAAACGAAGATTATAATAAAGTATTAGGAACAAGTTTGTATTCCATTGTTTTCACCACATCAATTTTTGTTTTATTATCAGTAGTATTTAAAAGCTTATGGCAAGGATATTTCGAAGTAAATAATTACCGGATTGTATTATACTTTGTTCTTATAATTGCTTTCGATGTTTTAAATGCCATTCCGTTTGCCAAACTTCGTATTGATGAACGTCCTGTAAAGTTTGTGATCATTAAATTTATTGGGATTTTTATAAATATAGGCTTAAATTTATTTTATCTGTGGTTTTGCAGGATGCTTTCAGAAACAGGAAACACCGGATTTTTCGCACGAATATATAATCCCGAATTAGTTTTAGAATATGTCCTTATTGCAAATTTAATAAGTAGTGCTGTAACATTTATTGTATTGCTTCCCGAAATTATTAGAGTAAAACCATCATTCGACTTTAAATTATTAAAAAGATTATTGAATTATTCTTTCCCGATTTTATTGATCGGATTAGCCGGAATGCTAAACGATAATATAGATAAGTTATTGATTCCTAAATTAATTAACGATCCAAACCCCATGGAACAATTGGGGGTTTATGGAGCTAATTTCAAACTGTCGGTTTTAATGGTATTGTTTATACAAATGTTTCGGTATGCAGCAGAACCATTTTTCTTTAAAAATTCAGAAAATTCTGATGCTAAAAAGCTGTATGCCGATGTTATGAATTACTTCATCATTTTTGGTTTGATAATTTTTCTGGGAGTAATTTTATATTTAGATATTTTAAAATATTTTATAGCTCCGGAATTTTGGGAAGGGCTTTACGTGGTTCCAATTCTATTATTTTCAAAATTGATTTTTGGTATATTGTTTAGTTTGTCAATATGGTATAAAGTTACTGATAAAACAAAATTTGGCATTTTAGTTGCAGGAATTGGCGCTATAATAACCATTTCGTTAAATATAATTTTATTACCAAAAATCGGATATTTGGGTTCCGCTTTTGCAAGTTTATCAAGTTATATAGTAATGCTAATAGTTTCTTATTATTTAAGCACAAAGCATTATTTAATAAAGTATAATTTTAAGAAAATTTCATCTTACTTTATCCTGGCGTTTGCTTTGTTGGCTATTAGTAAGATAAATGAAGCCGAGAGTAAAATAATTTATTATTCAATAAATACACTTTTATTGTTTGTATTTATAACAACAGCATATTTAATCGAAAAAAAATCATTCGCTAATGAACATTAATATTGTAAATAAGTCAAATAACTCATTACCGGGGTATAGCACAGACCATTCAGCTGGAATGGATTTAAGAGCAAACCTATCTGAGTCAAAAACCTTAAAACCCCTGGAAAGAGCTTTAATTCCAACAGGATTATATATTGAACTACCCGTAGGTTATGAAGCACAAATACGACCAAGAAGCGGGTTGGCATTAAAAAAGGGAATATCAGTTTTAAGTACACCGGGCACAATCGATGCTGATTATAGAGGAGAAATCGGAGTTATTTTAATTAATATTTCTAACGAAAAAGTCACAATTGAAAATGGCGAAAGAATTTGCCAGATGGTTATTGCAAAGCATGAACAGGCAGAATTAATTAGGGTTGACGTTTTGAATGAAACGGATCGCGGCGCAGGAGGATTCGGAAGCACAGGAATTAAATAGATTTCTTAATAATTGTTAAAATTTACAATTTGTAAACACAACAGTCGTTTTTTGTGTTAAGTTTATAATTTATTAGTGAAAATTGTTGTTGAGATATGAGGGTAAAAGAAATTATTCTGATCGTTATTGCTATTATTACCATATCAGCGTGTAGTAGTAATAAAACAATATCAGAAAGTAAGCGGAATATAAAAAAGGAATTAAGTACAGATAGTGAGCAACAATATTATTATTACTTTTTAGAAGCTAACAGGAAAAAATTATTAGGAGATTTAAACGGAGCTTTGGCAATGTATTATCAATGTCTTGAAATACATCCCGAAAGCGCTGCTGCAATGTCAGAAATTTCTATAATAAACGAAGTTATCCAAAATTATAATACCGCTATAAAATATGCTATTGGAGCTACGGAAAAAGAACCGGATAACAAATGGTATAAAATAAATCTTGCAAAACTTTACCTTATAATCAAAGATTACAATAAGGCTATTAATATATACGAGGAACTATATGAAAATGACAAAAGCGACCTGGAAATACCATATAATTTAGCTGCTTTATACAGTCATTTAAACAATTATAAAAAAGCAATTGAACTATATGATGATATAGAAAAAAATGTTGGAATAAATGAAAATTTATCTGTAGCAAAACAGCAATTATATTTGAATTTAGGCAACAAAACAAAAGCATATGAGGAAATTAATAAACTTATAAAGCATTACCCAAACGAACCGAGGTATTATGGTATAATCGCAGAAATGTATACCAACGACAACCTGTTTCTAAAAGCAGAAGAAAACTATAATAAATTGTTTGATTTAGACAGCACT
>JAUVUS010000107.1 GCA_030600865.1 Bacteroidales bacterium
ACCTTCAACTTCATAGTCGCGTGTATTATGATTTATACCTAAATAATCCTCAGCACCAGTCACAAAGTCAATGTCTTTATGACTTAATAATTGCTGTCGAAATGCTTCGTAATTATTAAACAGAGGTCCAACCCTTTGTATATTAATAATATGATCTTTTTTAAAACCCAGTTCAGCATTTCTTAAAAACTTTAATTGTGCAAACACAATCAAACTACCAATAATAAGGCTAATTGAAATAGAAAACTGAACAATAACCAGTACTTTTCTTGTTGTTCCTGATTTAGCTCCACTCTTTAAAGCTCCTTTTAACACTTTTAGAGGTTTAAATGATGAAAGTATAAATGCAGGATAAGCACCGGCTATTAATCCAACAACAAATGCAACACCAATAATAAATCCAAGTATTTGTAATTCAACTAAAAATGCAGGTGTAATATTTTTTCCTGTAAAGTTATTATAACCGGGAAGCAAAAGCTCAACAATAATTATTGCGATTAACATAGCTATGAAGCTTTGTACAACAGCTTCTCCTAAGAACTGGAAAATAAGTTTTTTACGTAAACTTCCAAACACCTTTTTCATACCAATCTCTTTTGCCCTTCCGGCCGAACTGGCAGTTGCAAGGTTCATAAAGTTTATACATGCTAAAGCCAAAATGATTACAGCAATAATTGATAAGATATAAACATAAACAATATTACTATTTGGTCGCATTTCATATACGTGATGCGATTTAAGGTGAATATCTGTTAGTGATTGTAAATATAATGTTACATCAGCATCACGAAAATCGTTATAATGGTTTTCATAAAATTCCGGGAATCTTTCATTTAATAAATCTGGATCTGTTCCCTCATGTAACAATACATAAGTCCAACAAGGATTCCCTATCCATGATTGTGGAAACTGCCCATTTCCAAAAAATTGCTTAATTGTATTTAACGATCCCAGAATATCTATTTTAAGATGCGATTGAGTTGGCAAATCTTCAATTACTCCTGTAATTTCAAAATTAAGACCTTCTTCAACTCGCAAAACTTTTCCAATAGCTGGTTCATCACCAAAATATCTTTTTGCAGTTGATTCAGTTACGACAATCGTACCTGGATTATCTAAAGCAGTTTCCGGATTACCTTCAATAAAAGGGAACGAGAAAATATCAAATACAGTTGAATCTGCTAACATAAAATGAGGTTCGTTAAATCGAATTATCTCATCTTCACTTTTCTGATAATCGAAAAACCATTGACTTCTTAACTGGTTAAAAAACCTAACCTGATTTTCAACTATTCCCGGGTAATCAAGCACAAGAGTTGGTCCTGCCGGAAAAGATAATGTTGCAGCATCTTCATCAACATCATTACTGTTGTATAATCGATTTACCCGATATATTCTATCAGCATTCTCGTGGTAATTATCGTATTTTAATTCGTCATCAAGGTACAATACAATAAAAATAAAACTGGCTAAACCAATGGCGAGTCCCCCAATATTGATAATTGAATAATTCCAATATTTAAGGATATTTCTTAATGCAATTTTTAAGTTATGTCTAAACATTTTATAGCTATTTTATGGTTTCAGTTTAATTATCAAAACACATTCCAAAAGACACATTACATTAATCTACACGTACTTATACAAAATAACTTCTTTAATAAAGTGTTCGATTTTGAACATTTATGTTCAGTTATGCACTATATTAAATATTTACGTGAATAAGATTAAATAATGATTTTAGAAAAAGAAAAAGGCTATCTTTAAATAAATAGCCTTTAAGTCATATAGTACTATTAAACTGGCTTATTCTACCCTCAACGATTCAACTGGATTTGTATTTGCTGCTCTCCAAGCCTGGAAACCTACTGTTATAAATGTTATTGCCACAGTAATTATACCTGCAGAAACGAGAGAAGTTTGTATAGTTTCAATTCAATAATTTTTAGTATTTTCGACTAATAAATAATTGATACATGAAAAAGCTTTCTTTAATCCTTTTATTTCTGGGATTAATTTTTTCCCAAATAATAGTCATAAGATTCAATATCAATGAAGGTTTTGAATTCCACAATTACTGGATCAAAATTTTGCCAATTGCCGATTATGCTGGCAAATCTTCACCAGAACTTTATTTAACATCTACTATTTTAGGATATATTGCCTTTGTAATATTTGCGGTATTAAATACTAACAAAGTAAAATCGCCTGGTATATTTAAATCAGCATTAATGTTTTCTGCTATAACAATTGTCGTTACTTTTTTTGAGTTCACAAGTATTCTTGAAGATTTAAATTCAACATTCCGGGGAAAACATTTCAGAATTGGCTGGCTATTATTTTTCCTCGGATTATGGATTTTTAGTAAAAAATATTTTCTAAAAAAATAATGGGCAAAATGTTATCAATTAAAAGAAATAAAATAATTGAAGACATTTTTATAATTATAATTATTGTAATTATTCCATTAATCTATACCCGAAAAACACCTGACAATCAAATTGTTTTAAGATTTGTTTTACTAAGTATTTCTCTTTTCTTTTTTTCTTTACTCATTTATCTTAAATCAATAAAGAATAAGAAGTTACGTGTAAGAAGTTATCCATTTTATTTCTTTTTAATAGTAATAACTTATACCATTATTAGCGGAATTGGATTATTTTATACTGTTAATTTAACAGATGGCATCTTCTCCTTTTCAAAAATTATTTTATTTGGAATTTTAATCATCTTAATGTTTTTAAACTTTGATGATCCAATTTTATTGATTAATAAGTTAACCAAAACATTTACCGTTTTAGGATTTTTAATAATTATAATTGGTATTTACCAGTTAATTGATTTATCCATATCGGAATCCATAAGTCACAATAATCTATATAAAATCACAGCTACATTTGGTCATAAAAATATTTTTGCACAAATACTATTATTATGTCTTCCTTTCTCTATTTATGTATTATTTGAACGTAGAATTTTATGGAAACTGGTTAGTGTTTTTAACATTCTATCGATTGTAATACTACTTACTGTCTTAATGACAAGGTCTGTTTGGGTTGCCGGAGTATTAGCTTTTATTATTACATCTGTTATAGGAATATTTACATTTAAGTCTAATTATATTAATATTAAAAAACTGGGTTTATTTATAGTCCCGTTAATCATATTAATATTAGCTACAGCGATTTTATACTCAAAACTTGATCAATCATCTGCTTTTAAAAAACAAATAACAAAAACGTTTAAATTTAATTATGGAAGTACCAAAGATCGAATTATACTTTGGGAAAAATCATTAGAATTAGCAAAAGAAAAACCACTTTTAGGTCATGGAGTAGGAAGTTGGAAAGTAGATATTTTAAAATACGGAAATCAGAATTTAAAATCGGAAGATAACCTGATATTTTACCAACGCCCACATAACGATTTTCTTTGGATTTTATGTGAGCAGGGTATTATAGCCTTAATTTGTTATTTATCAATCTTTTTAATTAGTATTTACACTGCAATCAAATTATTAAAAAGCGATATTAAAAAGGAAATAAAAATCTATGTCCTATTAATGATATATGCTTTAGTGAGTTATTTAATTTTCTCATTTTTCAGTTTCCCAATGGATAGAATTGAGTTTATAGTATTTCTCTCATTTATTTTTGTGTCGTTAATTTCCTTAAGTAATAGTCTTATAATAAATAAGAAATCAGTTATACAAACAGATACAAAGTACTTAACAATTATTATCTCTGTTATTTTACTTTTAACAATTTTATTAGGATCAAATCGATTAAATTCGGAAATTCATCTTAAAAAAGCTTATCAGGCAAGAGCTAAAAATGATTGGAACACATTAATATCTGAAATTGACAAATCCGATAAAATAGTTTATAAGATAGATCCTTTTAGCACGCCGCTTTCGTGGTACAGAGGTTTGGCGAACTTTAATCTGGGGAATTATACTGAAGCATGTTCTGATTTTAATGATGCATATATAATAAATCCTTACCATATTCATGTTTTAAATAATTTAGCAACATGTAAAGGAATAGCGAATGAATATGATTCAGCATTATCATTATATAAACAGGCACTGGAAATCGCCCCGAATTTTGAAGATGCAATTTATAATATTTGTGGGATATATCAGAAGTTAAATGATATTGACAATGCCATTTCTTACTTGAGAAAAGTAAAAAATCCGAAAAATAAAGCCCGGTATAACAAAATTATTCTTATCTTAATCAAGCAAAAATTGAATGCTATATATAAAATTAATCAGGAAGAAAAAATCAAAATTTACATTCATTCAATACTAGAAAATAATAAAGCAATTATAGAAATGTTTCATGATTCAATTAAAAATAATTATTCAATCATGAAACATTTCTATAATTGCTTTATTATTTTCTAGAAATGTTTCATGATTCAATTAAAAATAATTATTCAATCAAAAAACAAGTTTTAATAAATGCTCTAATTGAAAATAAAGATTCTTATATAAATTAATGCGGATGCAATATTTAGTGATTCTTAGTGTTCTTGCCTGCTGGCAAGCAGGTTAGTGGCTTGGTGGCGAAAAAATATATTGCCACGAAGACTCTAAGACACAAAATTTCACAAAGAACCAAAATATCAAATATCAGAGCCAAAATAAACAATTACAAAAATGAAAAAAGTAATTCCAGTTATAATACTCAGTTTAGTTTTTAACAATTTAATTTCACAGGAGATTATTAATGTTAACCCCAACAATTCAACACAGGGAGAAAGTATTGATCTTACCATAACAGGTCAGGATGCACACTTTATGCAAGCAACAAATACTACTCTTTGGTTTAGCCAGGGAAGCTCAACCATACTTGATCCGATTTATTTTGACGTGCAAAATGACAATAGCATTTTTGCAAACTTTTCTTTTAGTCTTTTCGACCCAAGCGGAGATTATAATGTTAATGTAAGTAACTCAATTGATGACGATTTAACGTTAGAAAATGGTTTTACATTAAATATATATTCAACAGATACATTTCTTGTCTCGGCAGAACCATCTGAAGCTCATCAGAACGAAACGATAGAATTAACAATTTCTGGCTACAACACCAATTTTGGGCAAGCTTCAAATACAATTTGGTTTAATCAGGGAAGTAATACTATTTATCCTTATTATCAATATGCAATAAACAACAACGAAATAAGCGCTTCTTTTTCATTTTATGAATCTCATACGACAGGATTATACGATTTAAATGTTCAGAATTCAATCGACGGCACTCTTTTACTAGAAGATGAATTTACTTTACTATCATATCCCAAACTAGTATCGATTACGCCAGATGAAGCATACAAAGGCGATATTATAGAATTAACCATTACAGGCGAAAATACCAGTTTTAATCAAGCCTCAAATACTGTTTGGTTCTCGCAAGGTAGTGAAACAGCAATTTATCCAGTAAACACAGATGTAGTTAGCGATTCTAAAATAATTGCTGAATTTGCTTTTTTCAATACTTACGAAACAGGCACTTATGATGTTAATGTTTATAATTATCTAGATAATTACTTATATCTTGAAAATGAATTTTTACTTAATGAGAATCCTACTCCTCCGCAATTAATCTCAATTAGTCCGGACAAATCTCCCAGAAACCAAAGCATAACATTATCAATATCCGGGCAAAATACAAATTTTAATCAGGCAACGAATGTTGTTTGGCTTAATCAGGGAAATTCTACAATCCAAGCTGACACTACTGAAGTAATTACCAGTACTGAAATACAAGCTTATTTTGCATTCAGTACTTCCGATTCAATTGGTAACTATAATGTAAATGTTTCAAATAATTTTGACGGGGATTTATATCTTGAAAATGGTTTTACACTTGATTACGGAACTTTTATTTCATACAATGAACTAAATAAAATCTTAGTTTTTCCGAACCCTACAAATGGAGATTTCAGAATTGATAATATTCCAAATTTTAACTGTACAATTAACATTATTAATATAGACGGGGAAATAATAAAAACCTATCATAACAATAATAATCCCTATGTAAACATATCGCTTTCAAATCTTAAAGGATATTATTTTGTACGAATCAGTAATAATGATTTTCAGGTAACGCGAAAAATACTGGTATTCTAAAAAGTAAAAGCTTATTGATAAAAGGCCAAATGTAAAAAAATGGCTTGGTAATTTTTTATTAAAAATTGAAAAAGATAGCGTTTACCAAGTTTTAAACGACTTTCTTAAAACCAAAGGCTTTTATATCTCAGGTTTTGAAACCGAAAAGCATGGTTTTGTTACAAAAGAAAATTTGCAAAAAGCAGGCTTCACTGGCAACAAAATTGTTTCAATGCCATTTATAGTGTGGGTAACATTAAATCAGTCAAATTAAAAATTAATCATAGATGCTATAAAAATTCAACTCCTTTATTCTTATAAAATTCAATTAATTCTTCAGGCCAAATACTTGCTTGTACTTCTCCAATATGTTGTTTTCTTAACAGCAACATTGCTAACCTGGACTGTCCAATACCTCCACCAATGGATAATGGCAGTTCATTATTTAATAATTTAGAATGAAAAGATAAATTCATTCGATCTTCGGTTTTTGTAACTTCAAGCTGGTGCAAAAGGGCCTTTTTATCAACTCTAATTCCCATCGATAAAATTTCAAAGGCATTTTCTAAAACAGGGTTCCAAACAATAATATCACCATTTAACCCCCTGTATCTTCCCTCGGTTTGAGTTGACCAATCGTCATCGTCAGGAGCACGTAAATCATGCGGAACGCCATCAGCCAGTTCATGCCCAATCCCAATGATGAATACTGCTCCATAATCTTTTGAAACAACACTTTCTCTCTCATTTGGAGTTAATTTTGGATATCGGTATTGCAATTCTTCTGAATGAATGAATGTTATTTTTTCTGGTAAAGATGCTCTAATGGTTGGATATAATCTTATAATATATTCTTCTGTTTCTTTTATTGATTTGTAAATTTGTGTAACTACTGATTTCAAATAATCAAGATTTCGTTCTTTTTCTGAAATTCGTTTCTCCCAATCCCACTGATCAACAAAAATTGAATGAATCGGGCTAACTATTTCATCAGGCCTTAATGCTTTCATATCAGTAATAATACCCTGACCAACCGATACTCCTAACTCATTTAACTTTGATCTTTTCCACTTAGCTAAAGACTGGATAATCTCTAATTTTCTATCTGGTAGTGATTTTGCAAGAAAACTTACAGGTTTTTCAACTCCATTTAAGTCATCATTTATGCCTGTTCCAGAAGTTACAACCATTGGAGCAGATACTTCCATTAAGTTTAAATTCTGAGACAGACTCTTTTTAAAAAAGTCTTTTAATTCGCATAATGCTTTCTCTGTTGTGATTCTATCAAAAATCGACTGATAAGTTTTAATTGTTTTTAACATTTTAATTTATTTTAAGGATTTAACATTCAAATAAAAAACCCTTCACTTGCTATGCAGAGAAGGGTTTGGATGTATATAATAAAATTATTACCTTCTCTGCGGAGGTGGACGATTATTATTGTTATTGCTATTTCTTAATCCAATCATAAACTGATATAAATAAAAAGAGCCTTCCGATTTGGGAAGGCTCAATATTAATTTTGTATTTTGATTACTTATAATA
>JAUVUS010000066.1 GCA_030600865.1 Bacteroidales bacterium
AAATAATGGTACCGATTATTTAGAACCAATTCAAAAAATAAATGAAGGAACACAAGAATTACAGAAACTGTCAAGCTTTAATGAGGGACTCGAAAAATTGAGTCCCCTAAATACATATAATGTAGCAGCTAAATATTTTAAACAATAAAACCATGAAAAAGATTATTTTAATATTAATTGTAGCTTTTTTCTCAATACCAGGATTTTCTCAGAATACTCCGGTAGATGAACTGTTCGATAAATACAGCGGGAAAGAAGGATTCACTTCGGTTTATATAACCAGCTATATGTTTAGCATGTTTACCGATATAGAAACAAACGATCCTGAATTTGATGAACTAATGAAAAATTTAAAAGGAATTAAAATTTTGGCAACTGATGAATCTTATAATGGAAATGCCAATTTTTATAAAGAGATTATTGACAAACTCCCTATATCACAGTAAAAAGAGTTAATGGTTATTAAAGAAAAAGATCAGGATGTAAAGTTTCTTATTAATGAAAAAGATGGTAAAATAATTGAGCTTTTGCTTATTGCCGGGGGAAAAGATGAGAATGTACTAATTAGCATCAAGGGAAATATTAATTTGAAAAATATTTCAAAATTGTCAAAATCAATGAATATTAACGGCTTAGAACATCTTGAAGAAATAGATAAGAAATAAAATGATAAAATGATTGAATGATAAAATGATTATAGAAGCTTATTACAGAAAAGAAAATATTATTTTATCATTTACGCATTTAAGGCATTTAAAATTTAAGACATTTAATAAATTTAGATATGAAAAGGCTTATAATTATATTAATCGCTTTACTGTTTGCACAGTATTCTTGTATCACAGACCAAAACAAATACAAAGAATCAGATATTTTTGAAGAATATGAAGCTGAGAATGGGTTTACTATTCTTCATCTTCCGCCGGTTTTATTCAAAATAATTTTATCTGTTTCTGATGAACCCGGATTTGATTCAAAAGATATTCTTGATAAAATTGAAGTTATCAAGTTTATGTTTTTCGAAGAAAAAGATAAATCTATAAAAATAGGAGATTTGAAAAGTTCCATGAATCAAAAATTAGAGGAATTTAATTATAATCTATTGACCCGTTTTGCTGAAGAAAACAACGATATATCAATATATATAATAGAAAATGAAAAAATTATTTATGAAGTTTTAGTGACAATAGTTTCTGATAAAGAATATATCAGTTTAAACCTGGTTGGAAATTTAACACAAGATGAGATCATGAAAGTATATAAATCTATTAATATGCAAAAAATTCATGATTATGGAAACTAATTAACTTTTTACAATATGTTCAAATAAAGAGTGGGATTGGATTTCCGCTCTTTTTTTATTTTTGGCACGAAACTTGAAATATGCATCAAAGTAACTAAAAAATTATTAACGCGTATAAAATTTTAGTTTTTTTAATAATAAAAATGAACCTTTTAACACTTTTTTACATCTTAATATATATAAGAAATGGCTTTTAAATTATTTGTAATTAATACTAACCAAAAACAATAAATTATGCAAAACATGAAAAAACTATTAGCAATGATGCTTATGTTAGCATCGGTATTCTTCTTTGCTTGTTCTGATGATGAAGATGAAAAATTATCAAAAGAAGAAACAAAAACGGAAATTACCCAGTTAAGTACAGACTTGTCTGCTAAACTTACTGAAATGGCAGAATCAGATGGTATGGTTGCCATGGAAGCCTTAATGAATATGCCAGATCCATTTGCAAGTACATCTAAATCAAATGATAAATATGTTGTACTGAACAATATTCAGAAATATTTGCTTCCATATAACTATGTTAAAAAAAGTACAGAAAAATCTGTTTTTGAAGCAGACCATTTTAATTTTGACAGATGGGTTGGAACATATACATGGAACAATACTGTAGAAGCCTGGGATCCTGATTATGGAAATCCTGATAACAAAATTATTATTATTTTCCCTGCTGATTCAACAGATATGGATAATAATAATGCAAAAATTACTATTCATAATTATGATGAGATTTTAATTGATTATGAATATCTCCCAACTGATGTTGATGCTGATTTATATATAAGCGACATTAAAGTTGTTGACATTGATTTAACTGCAGTATGGTTTACAAGTGGTGAATATATGGGTGAACCAACATCTTTGGATGTTAGTGTTTATTTAATTCCATTTGAGTTTACCGGAGATTTCAGTCATACAAGTACAGCTGCCAGCATTAACTTTGCTATTAATTACGATGGTGCACAATTCTTCTCAACAGGACTTGGTGCAACCTGGACAAATGCTGGAGACTCCAATCCATCTAACGTTAATGGATATATTCAGTTTTTCGAAGTAAAATTCCAGGTAAATATTGATGTTGATAATCTTATTATTGTTATAAATGATATGGATAGTTATGAATCTGGTGTAGAATTCTTAAACGCTATTAATGCTGAAATCGATGCTTATGTTACAGTTAGTGGTACATGGGCAGCTGATATAGAACTCGGCTTGGATGCAAGTGATGAATTAGACATATTGTTTGTATATGCTGATGGAACTTCAGAATCTGCAATTCCTTATTTCGAAAATCTTGCTTTAGAATTAGAAGATTTCTTTGGAGAGTTAGAAGATTACTATAGCAATTGGTAATAATTAGACCAAATATATAAAAGGGCCGTTGGGCCCTTTTTTTATATCTTTTTTAATTCGATAACTGTAATTTCAGGAGGCATTCCAACACGACCTGGAAAACCAATATATCCAAAACCTCTGTTTACATATAAATATTGATTATGTTCTTTATACAGACCTGCCCAACGTGGATATTTATATTTAATCGGGCTCCATTTCACATTTCCGATTTCAATTCCAAACTGCATTCCGTGTGTATGTCCTGATAATGTTAAATCAATATCTGTTTTATTTATTACTTCTGCGTCCCAATGCGATGGATCATGAGTCATAAGAATTTTAAATGGTAATACAGATGATCTATTCATTGCTTCTTCTAAATTTCCGTGTTGTGGGAAAGGAGGTAATCCCCAGTTTTCAACTCCAATTAATCCGATTTTAGAATTGTTTATCTCAATTGGTTCCGATTCGTTTAAAAGTAATCTAAAACCTATGTCTTTATGAGCTTTCTTCAGATTATCAAGATTTTGTGCTTTTTCAGCATCATTTTCCCATTCAAAGTAATCTCCATAATCATGATTCCCTAAAACAGAGAACTTGCCATATTTAGCCCTAAAATTGCTTAATATTGGCATCCAACCATTTAGTTCTTCTGTAAAATTGTTTACAAGGTCGCCGGTAAACAGAATTAAATCAGGGTTTTGTTCATTTACTAACTCAATGGCCTTCTTTACCTGGTTCTCATGTCCCAGAAAACTACCTATGTGAATATCAGATATTTGTACAATTTTAAATCCATTAAAAGCTTCAGGTAAATTTGGAAATAAAAATTTTTCGTGCGTTATTCTGAAGTTAAACCGTCCTTTTACCATTCCATATAATATAGAAGTAAATGGTATTGCAGCCAAAACCAAACCTAATTGAGATAAGAATTTTATCCTTGAAATACCTTGAGCATTGACAATTGTATCAATTTCAGTTGATTTTGAAAATTTACTTAGAATCCATTTGCCTATATGAAAAATATCTTCTATCAAATGAAAACTTATAAACACCAATTTAGGAACATAAAACAATAAAAACAATCCGGCCAATAAAAAGAAATTCCTGAATATTTGAGGGTCTCTTTCAAATGGTTGTAATGTCCTAAAATAGAGTAGAAAGGAAATAATTGAAATCGGTATAATCCAATAAACTACATAAATAACATTTCTTATAATACTTGGTTCTAATCCCGAAACCAGCAATTTTATTCCCTTAAATGAGTATATATCAACAAGTAGAATAAAAGCAAAAACAAAAATCAGTATCATAACAAATCTTTCTTTCATTTTTTTTACAATTAATTCATCACAAAAGTGTTTAAATATATTAGTTCCAAACAAGCTTTTGGAGTGAATAATACCAAATTAATTTTAAAATGTCTGATAAATAAATTGAATTATTTTTTGATTAGCTGAGACAAAAAATATAAGCATAGCCATAGCTACGGTTGTTTTTTTAACGATAGATAAGCAAAAAAGAAACGGTTTATATCGGTCATTTTGATATTAACTTGGTATAAAGCAAATATAGGTATGAATAAGCTAATTCCATATTTAAACAATTTTTCTTTTCGTTGATAAAAACAGAAACAACAAAGAATTGTTTAAATTTACTGTATCAATTTAGTGTCAATTAAACTATTAATTTATTAAATGATAGATAAAAATCTAATATTGAAAGAGTTAAGATTTAAAGCATCGCGAAGCAGCGGGAGTGGAGGGCAGAATGTAAATAAAGTTTCTACTAAAATTGAACTACGTTTTGATATTGACAATTCGTTATTACTTACAGATAACGAGAAGGATAGAGTAAAAGCCAAACTAAAAAATAGGATCTCATCTGAAAATATTTTAATTATATCATCAGATTCCGAGAGAACACAATTAAGAAATAAGAAAAAAACAATAGAAATATTTTTTGATTTATTGGAGAAAGCTCTGCGAAAACCTAAAAAACGTATAAAAACCAAACCAACCAAAGCATCAAAAGAAAAAAGATTAAAGGAAAAGAAAATTCAGTCGGAGAAAAAACAACTAAGAAAAACTTAAAAAATTGAGCGAGAAACCTGTCTGCTTTATCTGACTGACCAATGTCAGTAAGTTAAGAATAGTAGCCCTGAAAGGGCTATGTGTACTAGCGTAGGGCAACGCCCTACGGTTAATGATAAAAGGGAAAAAGTCCTGAAAGGACGTAATGTATATCCTTTCGTCCTTTCAGGACTAAACCATAACATTTATAACCACACAGGGCATTGCCCTGTGCTTATACATTAAAGGCTTCCAGCCTTAACTTATTGACATTGGTCTGACCGACCTATCTGCCGACAGGCAAGACAGGTAGGCGGGCCGAATTTCATCAAATTTCTATTTTTTTAATTTCTCTAGATCATTTTTCATATCCAGAATCATATTATGCAATTTATTCATATTTAATTCATTAGATTCGGGTAAATTAAAACTTATAAAGCCTAATGCTTTCCACACTTCATGCACATCTTCAATTTTTAAAGAATAAGTATTGTATTCCGGATTATCGGATTTTAGAATAATTTCATCAGAATCATTTATTTTATTATATAAACGTTTATAAACTATTCCATCATCTTTCGAAATTAAGATATATGGCTTACCATCATATATTTCTTCCCAGTTTGCCAGGTATTCACAAATTATGTAAGAACCTGATTTTATTGGTTCCATGCTGTCTCCTTTGATTTGGAATACACGATAGGTTCTGTCTTTGCTTAATTCAATTAAGGGCATTGAAAAATGGGGAAGTTCTTCAATGTAATCAGGATCGGCATATCCTTTTGTATATCCCGCAGAAGCTTGAATAGGTACGGTTGTTATTAGTTCTTTATTATCTTTATTAACCACAGTACTAATAACCCGCAAATTATCACCTTTTACAAAATCAGTTATGGCCGTGGTTTTTGCGTCTGTCCAAAGTCTTATTTTTATAAGATCATCAATGGATATACTAAAAAAGTAAGCAATATCCTGAAGAACAGACAATTTAGGAGCCGCTCTGTTCTCTTCGTAAGAGCCTATCATAGCACGATTTACACCAATATTTTTGGCTAACTCTTCTTGCGTTAATCCTTTGGATTTACGTAAATACTTGATATTCTGTCCTATATATTCCATAGATGCAAATTTACTATAAACTGCTATTAGCCTTTAGCATTTTGCTATTGGTTCTAATTTTGCTAATTAAGTTGTTAATCATTTTTTGTTCATGATTTAATAATTCAAATATAGAATTTATATTATCAATTGAAACAAACTCCAGTTCTGATATTATTATCAACTGAGTTTCTAATTCAAAAGATGATCCTATAGCTATTTCCAGAAACCTTTTAAATTCAATTTCACTATTTCTTGCGCAACCCTCAGCTATATTTGATGGTACTGATACTGTAGCTCTACATATTTGACTTTTTAATCCAAATTTTTCTTCAGGGGGTAGTAATTCTGCTAGTTTATAAATCCTTTTTACTAATTCTATTCCTTCTTTCCAGATGTTTAGTGATCTAAAATTTCTCATTTTGTTTTTATTTATCTAAAAGCTAATAGCAAATTACTAAAGGCTATATTAAAAGTAAAATTTGTGCTAATATACAAAAAATACTAAACAAATTAGCCTTAATGCAGATTATTTTAGTATATTTGCTAATATATTTAGTATATATTTTTTATAAATGAAACCTGAAACTATAAATAAACTAAAAATTTCGGCAAATGCAGCCAAATATGATGTTTCTTGTGCATCAAGTGGAAGTAACAGGCCAAATAGCGGAAAAGGTTTGGGAAATGCCAGTCCATGGGGAATTTGTCACAGCTTTACAGAAGATGGCCGATGTATTTCCTTGTTAAAATTGATGTTAACAAATTATTGTATTTACGATTGTGCTTATTGTGTTAATCGTAAAAGTAACGATATTCAAAGAACAACTTTTTCTGTTAAAGAAGTAGTAGAGCTAACCATTGAGTTTTATCGAAGAAATTATATTGAAGGTCTGTTCTTAAGCTCCGGTGTTATAAAAAATCCTGATTATACAATGGAACGCATGGTTAGTGTGGCAAAGGACTTGAGATTAAAACAAAATTATAATGGTTATATTCATTTGAAATCGATTCCTGGATCAAGTGATGAATTGCAGCAACAAGCTGGTTTATATGCCGATCGCTTAAGTGTAAATATTGAGATTGCTTCAGAATCAAATCTTAAAATGATAGCTCCTGATAAAAGTTTTGCGAGTATTCTTAATCCGATGAATACGATCAAAAACAAAATTATTGAAAATAAGGAGGAGCGACGAAAATTCAGGCATGCGCCACGATTTTCTCCCGCCGGGCAAAGCACTCAATTAATTGTTGGAGCTACACCAGATAGCGACCAAAGAATTTTAAACCTTGCGGGGAATTTATATAATTCAAAAAACCTGAAAAGAGTATATTACTCCGGTTATGTTCCTGTAAATAACTACGATAAAAGATTACCTGCACTTAATGAGCCACCATTAAAAAGAGAAAACAGATTGTACCAGGCTGACTGGTTATTTCGGTTTTATCATTTTTCAATTAACGAAATAGTAAATGACGATCATCCTGATCTTGATTTGGAGATTGATCCTAAGCTGAGTTATGCTTTACGCAATCCATGGCTATTCCCTGTAGATATCAATAAAGCAAATTACGAGACTATCTTAAGAGTACCGGGAATTGGTGTATTATCTGCTAAGAAAATTATATTAGGAAGAAGATATAGTAAACTTAATTTATCTAATTTAAAAAAAATCGGAGTAGTACTTAAAAGAGCGAAATACTTTATTACTTGTAATGAACTTAAAGCTCCAACAATAAATGAACTATTACCGGAAAATGTCAAAAAGATTCTATTATCTGAAAACAAACCGCTTAAACAATTCAAGAAATCATTTTACAAACAATTGAGCTTATTTCCTGTAAACTAAATAATTAAGAGATGAATTTATTTATATACGATCAAACATTCGAAGGTTTATTAACTGCAATACATGATGCTATTGACTTAAATATTAAGCCAGACAAAATCATTAGTATCAAATATTTTCAAGATGATTTATTTGCTACAAAGTACGATATAATAACAGATTCAGATAAATTTGATAAAATATGGAATCAGGTAAAAGAAAAATCAAACGAACAAAATTGTCAAAGAATTTTTAAAACTTTTTTATCTGAATTATCTGAAATTGAAATGATTATATATAATTATATTAAGTTAATTATTGACACACCATATAATGTAGAAGTTAATTTTAGCGAGGATTCTGTTATTAAAATAAATAATATTCAGAAAAAGGTGGGTAGAGAGGCTCAAAGGGTGCTAATGTTTGTTCGTTTTCAGAAAACCGTAGATGATATCTACTATGCATCTTTTGACCCAAAATACAATGTAATTCCGCTTACAGTAGCCCATTTCAGGAATCGTTTTGCAGATCAAAAGTGGGTAATTTTCGATACCCGACGAAAGTTTGGGTATTATTATGATTTAAAAAATGTTCGGGAAATTACAATAGGGAATCAAAAAGTTAATTTTGAATCAGGTAAAGTAGATAATGATGTTTTACATGTGAGTGAAAAATTATTTCAAAAGCTCTGGAAGGGTTATTATGACACAATAAATATTAAAGAAAGAAAAAATATAAAAGTTCACATGCAATTCTTACCTAAACGATTTTGGAAATATCTTCCCGAAAAAGATTTTAAAAACACATTTGTAATGAATTGATAATAAGTTGTATAAATTTTTACGATAACTATAATATCGCATTTAAAGTTGAATAATATATTCTCTTTTTCTGATATATATCCTTTTTTGTTAGATTTGCTTCTTAATTATCATTAAAAGTTGATGTATTTCTCTATTATAACTAACCAGATATTAATTCTTGCACTACTTGCCATAATAGGCGTAGTTGCTACTAAACTGAAAGTAATAACCGAGCAAGTTAAAAACAGCATTGCATCTATTGTTTTTAACATTACGCTACCAGCTCTTATAATTACCTCGGTTTCTCATGTTGAACTTAATCGCGAAATTCTTTATAACAGCCTGTTAGTATTTATTTTATCGCATGTAGGGATTCTTTTACTCTATTTTACAGGAAAAATATCAAGAACAATTTTTAAAATTAAAGACAAAAAGGGAAATATTCATTTAATACATACAATGCTCGGTAATGTTGCTTTTTTGGGTTACCCTTTGTTTTCGGCTCTCTTTCCCGGTGGCGAAGGCTTACTTTATGCTGTTATTTTTCATCTTACACAGGATATTTATATTTGGACTATCGGAGTATTTGAATTTAATAATAGTAAAAACTTAACATTTAAAGAAAGTCTTAAACATTTAATAAATCCAAATACAATTGCATTTGCAATAGGAATCATAATGCTGGCTTTAAATATTAAACTTCCTGAATATATTGATGTTCCGTTTTCTGGCTTAG
>JAUVUS010000144.1 GCA_030600865.1 Bacteroidales bacterium
GTGATAAGTAGATTTCCTGAGAACATTCTATCTCTTTATGGAGAGGCATTAAGTAGTGATATTTTATATAGTTTTCTAAAATATCACTACTTAATGCCTCTCCATAAAGAGATAGAATGTTCTCAGGAAATCTACTTATCACTATTGAAAAAGCCTCTATTAGGATATTTACACCATCTTTAGCATCATTTAGAGAACCAATATATGTTAGTAATTTACTATCCTTTGTTTTTTTTAATGAAAATCGATCCAAATCTACGGTCATCGGACTATGTACAGATGGTATTTTAGGATATTGATTGCTAAAGTATCTTATTAATGGTTTGGTCATTAATAAATAACCATCAAATAAATGATAATGTATTTTGATAAAAAAAAATTTACTTAAACGATTTTGTATTCTTACATCTGGGTGTTCACTTTCTTCTTTAAGTAAAATTGAAGAATGAAATAGCTTTGCCAATTTTAGCAATATTATTGCATAAGTGTGAGAAGAATAGTATATTATTGCTGAGTTGGATTTTGTTTTAAATAAAGAAAAATACAAAAGTCTTACTGCCCCGATAAAATTATCGATTCTTCTTTTTAAGAAATGTTTTGATTTTATAGGTGATTTAAATAAATAACGAAATTTAAAACCATCTAAATTTCCTTCCCTATTATGGTTTGATATGCTCTCTGCATTTTCAGTTTTTCTAAAAATAATTATTTCACAATTTACTCCATTCGTAGTAAATCCTTTAGCATACGATAAGATTCGATTAGTAGCAGCCATGCCAATTGGAATGGATACATCTGTTACTATATATATTTTTTCAGGGTTCATTTAATCGCGTTTGTTTTTTAACCAGGGATTCAGGACATTTAAAATCGTTTTCCATTTGAGCATACTCCAATATTAATATGCGTTAAATTTATTTTCACGAAAGACTTTGCTCTCTGGTTCTAATTTTAAGGCTTGCTTGTTTTTTGTTTTTTAAATAGATGAATGGATAAAAAAGCACAACATAAATTAATGGTCTGAATTCCATTGAATTGGAAAATAATACAGAAAAATAGGCTAACAATAAAACGATGTTAACCACAACTGTTTTCCGGAATTTTTCTTTTATAAATTTATATGAAGATATACTCATTAAGATAAGTCCCGGCCATCCCCAGATATACAATACATTTGCTATGGTGTTCGAACCGCTAAAAACTGTACCGTATTTTTCCAATAAGTATTTACTTTCGTATAATCCATTACCAAAAGGCCAGGCCAACGACTGTTCAAAATTGTATTTCATAATTGCAATTCTATTCACTCTTATTACCCCTGAAAAGCGTTTATAGGAATTGTCAATATTTTCAACAAAACCATCGATTTTACTTCCCATAAAATCGAGATTATACATGTAATATCCCAGGTAAATAACAATGGGGATGGCCAGAATATACAATGCATACGATTTGTTGGCCAATTGTTGATTATAAGCGATTAATATTAATATAATAGCTATATAACCCGAGGTTGAGAAGGTCGTTAAAATGGCAAAAATAAAGGTAAAAGAAATTTTGTCCCATTTAAAATTATTAACGCCCATATGGTAAATTAAAGCAAAAACAAGGATCATGGAAAAACCTCCCGGTTCCCACATAAAACCGCTATTTCGGTAGATCTGTCCAGGTAGATACGCCCATGCATTATGCATATAAATGAAAATGTACCAACCTCCAGGTAGTTTTTGTTCTTCCTGGGTCATGAAGTTTAACGAACCGGATAAACTGTTAAACAAGCCGGGATTAAGCAGATCTATAAAATAGAATGGTAAAGAGATGAGTGTTAAAATGTAAATGTACTTTACCAATTTATCAAAAAAATCGGGTCCTACCACTTTTAAAATAAAATAAAACAATAACAATACCCCTGAACGGGTTGCAAGTGTAAGTAAGTGTATATTGGCAGGTTTATTATTATAATAAGAAAGTAAATTTATGATTACCCAAAATGCAATAAAGAATAGTATAAACTTACCTAAATTTCTTTTTTTATAAATGAAAAGGAATAATAATAGAATAAAGGAACATAATAAAAAAATTCTGCTTTGAGTAAGAGAAGAAGCGCCAGCATTGTATAACAAAAATATTGTAATAGCAATAAAGGAGTGATCTATTTTATTAAAAAAATTGAACATGTTTTTTTAAAGTCTTTTTTATATTCATCTCACACCCGACTATCATTTCCTGATCTTTTGCGGTTAAATCGTTACTTATTATCCAATCGGGATTATCCGTTTTTCTAAATTCATCAAAAGTAATTGAATCTATTTCTGAGATATTATGTGTTTTAAATCCTTGTACTTTTAAAGAAATATAAAGATTATCTTTAAAATATATTTTAATCTTGTACAAAATCCAAAATAACATCTTTATAACATTTCAGAAAATTATGAAATACATTTTCGTTATTTACTATTCTCTGAATTTCATTATATCCTTTCAACGCTAAATTGCAAGATAATTCATTGTTATTTATCAATAAATCCATATATTCAGCAAGCTGATCAATGTTGCCAGGTTCTGCCAGCTTTATTACTTCTTCATTTTTATTAAGATCAGGTATGCCTCCTGATTTATATGCAATCACCGGAATCTTCATCAGCATAGCTTCAATAATTGTTCCCGGTATTATGTCGTTATATGTAGGCAATATGAGAATTTTTCCTGTTGACACAATTTCATGTGCTTTCTTTAAAGAGGAAAAATAACCTAAAAATTCTATGTTTTCATTAATCCCAAGTTTTTTGCTTAAATTCTTCAAATATTCAATATATTCTTTACCTCCACCTCCAACTATACCTAATAATAAGTTTGGATTTTTAATTAAAATTTTAGAAAATGCATTTAGAGTATCTTCAATTCCCTTAGTTTTAACTATTCTTCCATAATATATAAAATCATATCTTTTAATTTTAATTTCTAAATTTTTCGGATCGACTAATGGAAAAAGTAAAAAAAAGTCATATAACTTAGCTTTGCCATTTATTTTTCTTACAATATCTGCCATAAATGTTGTACGGATATTTATATGATTAATCTTTTCATAAAGATCTTTTTCAACAATAGTTCTTTTCTTGTTTATATAACTCTTCTTACTATTTGTTAAGAAATGAAAACCCTGCACTGTCAGCAATATTGGATATTTGCTTATGAAATTGTATATCCAAGAAGAATAATGAGCATTTTCAGCACCGAACAAATGTATTATATCTGGATTGAGGCTTTCAATTAATCTTTTGACTTTTCTTTTGGATGAATAAAAATTGGAATAATAATCCCATGGAAAAAAACGTCTCGACCATTTATAACCTGTTTTAAGAATACCTGTGTTTACAAAATGATAATATACATCCTTATAAATAATGGATGTATCATTCTTTAAACCTGTGTATGGAGCTATTATATGCAATTCAACAAAATTCGCCCCACATTCAAAAAGAGGAATCAATACATTAATCCAAGTAGCAAACTCATTGATTATATAATTTCCCCTAATAACTCCCACATCTTTAAGTAATTGTGTAATTTTCTCATTTGCAAAATGGCATATCCATGCAACTTTGATTTTTTTATTCTTAGTTTTTAAATGCATTAATCAAATTAATATTTGATAGATTTTGGTTTTTAATAAAATTAAATATGAAATAGCATTAATATCAGTCTCTTATTACCAATGTGTAAATCTTCAATTTTTTTCACAGAAATAATTAATTCTAAATGACCAATATTAAGCATCTTATTTAAAAGTATGATCTGTTTAAATTTTAATGATGTAGTCTTCATGATTGTATGTAATCATCCAGATATGTACTAATTCTTTTTTCATTATTATTTTTCATCTAAAACAGCATACCCAAATCCACTTTGTCCAAATCCATTCCCGTTATATAACATGAATAATTTATTTTTATGTCTATAAACGTTTGGATAAGCAAGCATTTCAATATCCCATCCTTCTTCTGAAACGTCAATTCCTACATCCTTATCCTTTCTAATCCATTTAATACCATCAACTGATTCAGCATAACCAATTCTATAACTTTTTTCCGTGTTTTTTCTGTAATCAGATCCATTTCTAACAGAATACCACATTTTATAAAGACCATTATCCTTTATAACGCTTGGAACAGATATTCCACCTTCGTTTTCGTCCTCAAAATCAATACAAATAATGTCTTTAGCTGACCAGTGTATACCGTCATTGGATTCAGCATATTTAATATGGTAAATGGCTCCGAAACTCCATTTATTATCTTCCATTCTGTATATGACATATACCATGCTCTCCAAATGTTGTTTTCTATTATTATACTTTGAATTGATGTTGAAATTGGATCTATTATATTTCTATCCATAATAGGACCCCTGGAATATTTTTTGAAAGTCTTTCCATTATCTTCACTTATCCCTAAACCGTCAGCAACCCTATACCGTGCTGTTAATCCTGCATTCCATCCTAGATAATAAAAGTATTTTATTCCTTTGTGATTTACAATACAAGAAGGCATTACTCCGCTATCGTCAAAACAACCTACATCACCTAAAGGTAGAATAGGTTTATTATGTTCATATAATATATTTTGTGGATTATCAGCTTCCACTTCAATGTATGTAGTTAATGTTCTTTTTTCATTGTCTCTGGTTCCAAAATATATTCTGATTCTTTCTTCATCCACTTTGTCAGCTACAGGTACTTGAGCATGTGTCTGCATCCATAAATGTTTTTTTTGAGGTTTATAGATTAAACCTTTTTTAATCCACTCCATAATAATTTTATATTAATTAATTTAATAATTTTTTAACTTGCATTACAATAATTTAAAAACATTCCTACTATTTATACAAATAATAAACGATTAATCAGATACCTTCCAAAGTCCTTTTTGAAAGGCTTCACAAATATCTTCTATTGCATTGAAAATGCTTTTATTTGGTGAGATGTTCAAAGTTTTAAAAATTTTATCCGAATTTACAATAAAAGAATCCTCTTTATCTCTATATGGTAAAATCTCTATTTTAATATCCTTACCAAGAACCAGTTTAATTGTTTCAGCAATTTCCAGTATTGATGGATTTTGACTACTAGAATTAAAGATTTCTCCTGCAATCAAACTAGTTGGAGCATCCAAGAATTTTATAAAACAATCAGAAATATCATCAATATGTATTTGTGGTCTAATTTGTTTTCCTCCAAGAATAGTAATTTTGTTTTTAGCAATTGCATTATAAGTTAGTGTATTTACTATAAAATCAAATCTCATTTTTGGGGACCAACCGCAAACTAATGATGATCGTATAATTGAAGTTGTAAAATCATGTGTATTAGCATTTCTGATCATTTCCTCGCTTTTTGCCTTAGAAATAGAATACGCATCTTCGGGATACAAAGCTAAATCTTCTGTAAGCGGTTGCTTATATTTATTTCCATAAACACTAATTGTGGATGCCTGAATAAACCTTTGTATACCGCTATTCAAACATGTTTTTAAAAAATTATTAAGTGCAATATGGTTAACTTCATAAGTTATTTCGGGATTCTTTGCCCCGGCTCTTCCATCTGAAACAGCTGCTAAATTAATTACGTAATTTACATGCTTCAAATATTGACTATAGCTCTTAAAATCACGAATGTCAGCTTTGATTATTTTAAGTTTAGGATTTGTCAGATAATGATGTAATCCAATATTATTAAACCCCTTTCTTTCCAATACAATAACATCATAATTCTTTCGAAGCAATTTATCACATATTACAGACCCGATATAACCTGCTCCTCCTGTTACTAAAACTTTAGATTTGAACATTACTCTTTGATGATATAGGCCGTCGGCATCCAACCAAATTGATATGATCTTATTTTGGCATTTGGTAATAATTCTTTAATTGCTTTTGTCTCCCCAGGAGCCACTTCATGGTTAAACTGATCCAATAATAAATAACCACCAGGCAAGAGTCTTTCCCAAAAATATGGTAAAGCATTTTTAACTACTTTATACATACCAGCATCAAAAAATACAATTTTGAATTGCAAATGATTATGCTTGTTGAAGAATTCATTTAAGTCCTTTGTTACATCAAGTTTATGAATAAAAGTTAAGTTATCTAACTTTTGTGCCTCAACTAACTTGATAAGCCTCTCATAGGATTCAGTATCACCTCCCTTTACAATTCTTTTATCTTCCTCACCCGGATCATTTCCTTGAAACCAATCAAAACCATGTACCTGGGTCAACGAAATTGGTTCAAATAGCTTGACAAGTTTAGAAAATAATAATAGAGACGCCCCCTTATAAACTCCAACTTCTGCAATATGCCCTGCAAGCCCTAATGTACTTTTATATGTCTCATATAATGAAATATACCTACCTAAAGTCAGATGGCCTGTAAAACATGGAAAATAATGAATAAAATCCTCAAAATCATAGTTTAAATCTTTTATTATTTTCATCTCTTTATAATATTCATCTTTATAAGGGGCAAATTTTTGAGTTTCAAAAACTCCAGGAATGTATTCTTTCTTGTTTTTCATGTTTATATTTTATTATTATCCCCAATAATTATTCTCTTTTATTAATTCAAAATAGTTATCTCTAGTGATTCCAACAATAATTCGATCCCAATATCTGTTTTTTCTAAAGTACCAGTTTCGCTGTCTGCCTTCTTCTTTCCA
>JAUVUS010000010.1 GCA_030600865.1 Bacteroidales bacterium
GCTCCTACTTATTATAGCCCTGTACGAAACCCTGAAAGGTCAAGACTAAGGAGAAATATCGTCCTGAGTCAGATGAATAAATACAACTTTATTACTAATGAAGAATTTGATTCGTTAAGCATACTTCCTATTGAATTAAACTATAAATTTCAAGATCACAATGCCGGATTAGCAACCTATTACAGAGAATATTTAAGGCTTACTTTAAATAAATCAAAACCAAATAAAAGAAATTATTTTTCATTAAGAGATTACAGAAACGATTCGATAGAATGGTATACAAATCCTTTATATGGTTGGTGTAAAAAGAATAATAAACCGGATGGGTCTAATTATGATTTATATCGTGATGGACTAAAAATTTATACCACCATTGATTCAAGGATGCAAAAATATGCAGAAGAGGCACTGGTTAAGCATCTTAGCCAAGAATTACAAGATGATTTTAATATGGAACAGGAGAACAATCCAAATGCTCCGTATTATGAAGAACTAAGCGAAGAGGATTTAAAAAATATTATTGACCTTGCTATGCGTAGAACAGAGAGATATAGAAGTTTACGCCGAAGAGGTGTAAATATGGATTCTATAAGAGCGGTATTCAATACACGAATTGAAATGACTGTTTTTTCATGGAAAGGAAAAGTGGACACTATTATGACTCCACTGGATTCATTACTTTATTATAAAAATTATTTGAGAGCCGGGTTCGTATCTATTGATCCTCATAATGGTTATATAAAAGCTTATGTTGGTGGCCCAGATTTTAGACATTTTAAATACGACCATGTAACACAGGGCAAAAGACAAGTTGGATCAACAATAAAACCATTTCTTTATACTCTGGCAATGCAGGAAGGATATGCACCTTGTCATAAAGTTCCGAATGTCCCAAGTACTTTTATTTTAAATGATACCACATGGACACCAAAAAACTCAGGGCCAACAACTCATGACGGACAAATGGTAACTTTAAAATGGGGTCTTGCAAATTCAGTAAATTATATTTCAGCATGGTTAATAAAACAGTTTAATCCTGTTTCGGTTATTGACGTGATGCGTAAAATGGGAATAACAAGTAGAATAGCTGCTGTACCTTCAATATTTTTAGGAACATCGGATATTTCACTTTATGAAATGACTAGCGCTTATTCAACTTTTTCAAATAAAGGAGTTCATGCTGAACCAATTTTTGTAACCCGAATAGAAGATAAAAATGGCACTGTATTGGCCAGATTTACATCAACTAAAAATGAAGCTATAAGTGAACAAACAGCCTATTTAATGACCACCTTATTACAAAGTGTTGTAAAAGGAGGCTCCGGATCAAGAGTCCGTTGGATATATGAACTTTATAACGAAATAGGAGGAAAAACAGGAACAACTCAAAACCAATCAGACGGTTGGTTTATGGGCATAACTCCAAATTTAGTTTCCGGCGTTTGGGTTGGGGGTGAAGACAGAAGTATCCATTTTAAAGGATTAAGGCAAGGTGGAGGTCATAATATGGCTTTACCTGTTTTTGCACTATATATGCAAAAAGTATATAACGACTCTACTATATTAACCATAACTCAAGAAGACAAATTTGAAGAGCCTTTAAATTTTTCTGTTGAATTAGACTGTAGTAAATATGAAGAGAACCAGACAGATCAAGAGGATTTTGATAGCGATTTTTTCTAATTGCTATTGATAACAGGAATTGACTCAATAAGTTTTTTAGTATAATCTGAAGCAGGTGATTTATAAATTTCATCTGCTTTATTTATTTCAACAAGTTCTCCATCTTTCATAACCATTATTCTATCTGCCATATATTTAACTACAGATAAATCATGTGAGATGAAAATGTAAGTTAATTGAAACTCTTCCTTTAAATCATTTAATAAATTTAATATTTCGGCCTGAACAGAAACATCCAAAGCAGAAACAGATTCATCACATATTACAAATTCCGGATTTAATATTAAAGCACGTGCAATAACGATTCTTTGTCTTTGCCCTCCGGAAAATTCATGTGGATATTTATAAAAACTATCTGAATCTAATTTTACTTTCTTCAAAATCTCAAACACTTTTTCCTTCCGTTCTAATTTACTTTTACCTATACCATGAACAATAAGAGGTTCCGTTAAAGCATCACCAATTATTAATTTAGGATTTAATGAAGAATATGGATCCTGAAAAATTATTTGGACATTTTTTCGAAATTGTTTTAATTCTTTATTAGTCAAATCATTTAACAACTTCCCTTTATATTCAATTGACCCTGAACTTTTTTCAATTAGCTGAGCAATTGTTCTCCCTAAGGTTGTTTTTCCACATCCAGATTCTCCCACCAAACCAAGAGTTTCTCCTTTAAAAACATTAAAACTTAAATCAAAAACTGCTGTTTGTTGTTGTTTTGGTTTGCCAATAAAATTTCTTTTCGATATGAATGTTTTATTAAGATGACTAACTTTTAAAGTTATTTCATCAGTAGAGTTTTCTTTATTATCTATGGTTGGTTTTATGATTTCTGAATCTTTCTTTGTGTTTGGTTCTAAAAAATCTGAAAGAACAGACAATCGTTTATTTGAAGTATTTAAATCAGGTCTGCAATTTAACAGTCCTCTCGTATAAGGATGTACTGGGTTTAGTAAAACCTGCTTTGATTTCCCGAACTCAACAATTTCGCCTTTATACATTACTAAAACATCATCAGCAATTTGAGATATAACTCCTAAATCGTGAGAAATAAAAATTATACTCATTTGATATTTTTTCTGAATCTGTTTTAATAACTCCAATATTGTTTTTTGAACGGTAACATCTAAAGCTGTTGTTGGCTCGTCGGCTATTAAAATAGTGGGTTTTAAGGCAATTGCCATTGCAATCATGACCCGCTGTTTCTGACCTCCGGAAATTTCGTGCGGATAACTTTGATATATTCTTTCAGGATTGGGAAGCTTAACCTCTCCGAATAATTCTAAAACTCTGTTTTTTGCAGCTTTGATATTTAAATTGGTGTGATTTACTAAAATTTCTATAACCTGATCACCACATTTTAAGGACGGGTTAAGGGAAGTCATTGGCTCCTGGAAAATCATTGAAATATTTCTTCCTCTTACATTAAGCAATTCTTTCTCACTTAATTTGAGAATGTTGATTTCCTCATCCTTAGTATAATAAATAATCTCTCCACTATTTATATTTGCATTTTGGGGAAGTAATTTTAATATTGATAATGCCGTAAGCGATTTTCCTGACCCGGATTCACCCACAATGCCTAAAGTTTTAGCTTTGTTTAAGGAAAATGAAATGTTTTTTAAAACTTGTTGATCACCAAGTTTACTTTTAAATGATAACGATAAGTTATTTACATCTAGTAATTTCACTTGCATAAAAATCTTTGAAACCGTAGTATTTCAATTAGTTGTAATTGTATAATAAAAAAATCAATCGTTGATTACCGTGGAACCATCATACTTATTTATAACCTTGTTGTGTACAATAGTACATGATGGTTTCACAAATTAATTTTTCTTAAATAATGATCGAAATAATTCTTCAACCCGGGAAACTTTTATAATATGGATCTTGTATTTTGATTCATCCAAACCTTTCAAATTAAATTTGGAGATATAGATCTTTTTAAATCCTAATTTATCTGCTTCGCTTATTCGTTGATCAACTCTTGCTACCGGTCTAATCTCGCCTGTAAGTCCTACCTCTCCGGCAAAACAAACATTTTTGTCAATAGGCAAATCGGGATTAGATGATAAAACCGAGGCAATAACTGCTAAATCTGTTGCAGGATCATCTACTTTTATTCCTCCGGCAATATTTAAAAAAACATCTTTTTGAGACAATCTAAACCCGGCACGTTTCTCAAGAACAGCAAGCAACATACCTAATCTTCTATTATCAAAACCAGTCGATGATCTTTGCGGGGTACCGTAAGCTGCAGAGCTTACCAAAGCCTGAATTTCAATAAGCAATGGTCTTGCTCCGTTAATTGTAGAGGCAATAGAAGTACCACTCAAATTGTCTTCCGACTGAGTAATTAGTATTTCTGAAGGATTTGAAACTTCTCTTAATCCTTTATCTCCCATTTCGAATATTCCTAATTCAGAAGTAGAGCCAAACCTGTTTTTTGTTGTTCTTAATATTCTGTACATGTGATTATGATCACCCTCAAATTGCAAAACAGTATCAACAATGTGCTCTAATGCTTTAGGCCCTGCTAAATTGCCGTCTTTGGTAATATGGCCTATCAAGAAAACCGGAACATTCTTCTCTTTGGCAAATTTTAACAATGATGCAGCCGTCTCTCTTACCTGCGAAACTGTTCCTGCCGATGATTCCAGCTTATCGGAATAAAGTGTTTGTATTGAATCTATTATTATTAAATCAGGATTTACATTAATCGTTTGCGTAAAAATATTTTCAAGCAAAGTCTCACTTAAAATAAAACAATTATCATTTTGAAGATTTAACCTTTCGGCTCTCATCTTTATCTGTTGAGGACTCTCCTCGCCTGAGATATATAAAATTTTTAAATCATCTAACTTTAAAGCAAATTGTAATGCAAGTGTTGATTTTCCAATACCCGGTTCCCCTCCAATTAATATCATTGAGCCAGGTACTAATCCTCCTCCTAAGATTCTGTCTAATTCTTTAATTTTTGTCGATATCCGCCCTTCTTTCTGGCTTTTAATTTCTGAGATTTTTTGTGGAATTTGTTTTTCCGATTCATATAAAATCTGATTTTTCTTACTCGATTTAGTTACAACTTGTTCAACATAAGTATTCCACTCACCACACAAAGGGCATTTACCAATCCATTTTGCTGATTCCGCACCACAATTCTGGCAAAAATATACTGATTTAGATTTAGCCATTTTAATTCTTTTTCAATTTTTCAATAATTGAAGTTGTTGAATAGCCTTCAATAAAATCAATAGTAACTACTTCGCCTCCCTTTGCTGTAACAATATCATATCCTACAATATCTTCAGTTTTATAATCGCTCCCTTTAACAAGTACGTCTGGTTTAACTCGTTTGATTAACTCATAGGGTGTATCTTCATCAAACAAAATAACTGCTGAAACAAACTGTAAAGAAGCTAAGACCATAGCTCTTGCAATCTGATCCTGAACCGGTCGGGAATTTCCTTTTATTCTCCTCACAGAATTATCGGTATTTAATCCTATCAGTAAAATATCGCCATGATTAGCCGCTTGTGCTAAATACTCAATATGCCCTCTGTGTAGAATATCGAAACAGCCATTTGTAAAAACAATTTTTTTATTTTTTAAACTCCAATAAGTTAAGTGTGATTCGATATTATTTATATCAATAATTTTAGATTGAATAATATTCAATTTATCCATGAAATAATTTTATGATTAATCAGTAAATTTAAATATTATTTTTTCTTTTCCGGCGGGAATTAATAAATAATGCAAAAACAGAAAATGTTCCAAGTATTAATACAAGTATTAATTGTGATTCATGTTGAATAGTTGCAAAAACGAGTCCTTCGGCTTTTGAAATACCATATAATGTGAGGCCGGAAGATATTATCCAGTGAAAAGCTCCGATACCACCCTGCACCGGTGCCGACATACCAAGACCTCCTATAACTAATAAAAATAACGCATCAATAGGTTTTAATCCTTGAGTTGCAGGAATAGAAAAAATAACAACATAGGTCATTAAAAAATACATTAGCCAGATTACAACAGTATGAAATAAAAAGGCTGATCGGCTTCGCATTTTAGTAACTGTTTTAATTCCGGAAATTACTCCCCGTATTATTTTTCTGATTTTAAGTATTATTCTTACTCTTTTAAATCTTTTTCTGAAAAAATAAAATAAACCAATTGCTACTCCAACTACAAAAACTATTATAAGCCAATAATATATTGAAAAATCAACAGTATTAATAAACTTTTTTGATATAGGTATAAAAACGTTTTCTTTTATAAAAAGTCCGAAGGATTCTAATTTGGCAATAAAGATTACAAATAATAAAAATAAAAGAACAACCATGTCAATTGCCCGTTCGATAATTACTGTTCCTATTAAGGAATCCATTGGGATTTTGTCTGATTTTGTTAATGATCCACATCGACTTATTTCGCCAATTCGAGGAAATGCCAGATTTGCAAGATAACCAAGCATAAGTGCATAAAAAACATTCTTTACCGGAGGATTATAATTTAATGGTTCTATTAACAATTTCCATCTATAAGCCCTGCTAACATAACTGAGAAATGCAAAGAGCAATGATAAAAGCACCCAATAATAGTTAGCACTTTTTAAATCATCAACTAAAGTATTAAAGTCAACTCCTTTAAATGCAAAGTATAGCAGAAGAATTCCAATTGCTAAGAAAATTAATAAATTAACGGCTTTTATTATTTTTCGTTTCAAGGATTTAAATCAATTTATTGGTTGCAGTATCAGGAAAAATTAAAACAGGTTTGAAATTTTTAGCTTCATCAAAATCCATTGAAGCATAAGAGATAATTATGATAACATCGCCAACTGTTGCCTTGCGAGCTGCAGGTCCGTTTAAACATATTTCGCCAGAACCTCTTTTCCCACTTATAACATAAGTTTCTAAACGCTCACCATTATTAATATTTACAATCTGAACCTTCTCGTTTTCAATTATGTTAGAGGCTTCCATTAAATCTTCATCAATTGTAATGCTTCCAACATATTGTAAATTAGCTTCAGTTACAGTAACCTTATGTATTTTCGACTTTACAACTTCAATATTCATAATAAATTCTCAGGTTTGGTACAAAGTTAAGAATAAAATCTAATATTGTCTATCAGGCGTATTGTGCCAACATGAACAGCTATACATCCGACTTTCCCAGCTTTTTGATTCCAGTTATTAATTGGGTCAAGGCTTATGTCGTCAACAATTTCAAAATATTCAACATCTAAAAATGGATTCTCGTTAATTATACGAATTACCCAATCCTTTGTTTCTTGGACGGTCATGGATTTTGCCTTTTCTCTTGCATCAAAAAGTGTGTTTGAAATTAATGATACATTCGCTCTTTGCTCCTGCGATAATAACATATTCCTGGAACTCATTGCCAAACCGTCACTTTCTCTTATTATCGGACAAGAAATAATTTCAATATTAAATTTTAGTTGTTTAGTAAAATGCCTGATAATGGCTACCTGTTGAAAATCTTTTTCGCCAAAATAAGCTTTGTCAGGATTTACTATTTCAAATAGCTTGCTTACAATTAATGCTACTCCTCTAAAGTGTCCCGGACGATGTGCACCTTCCATTACCTTATCCAGTTTACCAAAATCAAATTCTCGTTTATCCTCAACAGGATACATTTCTTTTTCAGATGGAGTAAAAAGAATATCACATTTAACTTTTTTTAACTTCTCGGTATCATCTTCTGTTATTCTTGGATATTTTGCGTAATCGTTTTGATCGTTAAACTGTGTTGGATTAACAAATATACTAACTACTGTAATATCATTATCCTTATTAGCATAATCTATTAATGACAAGTGACCATCGTGCAATGCTCCCATTGTAGGAACAAAGCCTATGCTATTTCCCTTCACTTTTAATATCCTTACTTCTTCTAACAGGTCTTTTCTGTTTTCAATAATTTTCATAAAAACTTAGTAAAGTATAGAAATAATTGACCGGGCAAAGTAAAATAATATTTCAATTAATAACAATCTATAAGCTCTATTAGTTTAAGGGATCGGTAATTTGTTGATGATTAATATAATTTTTACTAATTTTGCGGTGGTTTAAATTAATTTGAATTTCCAGATGGAAAATACGAAGGTTTTGTTTATTTCGCAAGAAATTACACCATATTTGCCTGAGAGCAAAATGTCTTTAATTGGACGGCATTTGCCACAGGGCATACAGGAGAGGGGAAGAGAAATCAGAACATTCATGCCTAAATACGGATGTATTAACGAACGGCGCAACCAGTTACATGAGGTTATTCGTCTTTCAGGTATGAATCTAATTATTAACGACACAGATCACCCTTTAATTATTAAAGTAGCGTCAATACAAGCTGCAAGAATGCAAGTATATTTCATAGATAATGAAGATTATTTTCAACGGAAATTCCCTTTGGAAGATGAAAACGGAAAATTTTTCGATGACAATGATGAAAGAACAATATTTTTTGCTCGTGGTGTTTTAGAAACTGTGAAAAAATTACGCTGGGCACCGGATATAATTCATTGTCATGGATGGTTTACTGGTCTTGTGCCGTTATATATTAAAAAAGCTTATTACGACGATCCTCTTTTTGCAAATTCAAAAATTGTATTTTCGATTTATGATAACGAATTTAACGAACCGTTAAAAAAAGAATTCAAGGATAAATTATTATATGAAAATATCAATAAAAATGATGTTAAAATCTTAAAAGATCCCAATTATATTAACTTGAGTAAGTTAGCTATTGAAATGTCTGATGCTACAATTATTGGTAGTGAGACAATAAATCCAGAATTATTAAGTTTTATAAAAAATTCCGAAAAACCTTACCTTGATTTTCAAACTGAAGAGGAATATATTGATGCTTACTCAAATTTTTATGACAAAATACTTTAGAAGACTTATGAACAAGAAGAATAGAAAACTCAAACCTAAAAATTTAATTCAACTATTTTTAGGTGTAATCCCTTTTTTAATTTTAACGATTACATTTTCATGTGAAGAAGATCCGAGTGCACTTGGATCAAACCTGTTGCCAGAAAGTGATAAAATAAAAATACATTATGATTCATTATTAAAATTCAACTGCTACGTCCTTGATAATCAGTCTATTCATACCACGAACCTGACTCATTACACTTTGGGAACTTATGAGGACGATTATTTTGGGTTAGTTAAGGGTGAATATGCAGGGCAATTTCTTCCATTAATCTTTAATGAAAATGTTGATGATGTTATTATCGACTCTGCAGTATTATATTTGCACATTGATTCAATTTACGGAATTCCGCATAATAATATAAAGTTTAATGTATATGAGCTTAATACCGAAATTTTAGAGGATAGTATATATTACTCCGATTATGATATAAATAGTTTATATTCGACTGAAGATATAATTAATACAAATAGCATAATCAGCGGAGATTCATTAATAATTCTTCCTTTAGCAAACACTTTTGCTGAAAAATTAATTTCAAACGGTGACAGCATATACGACTCAAGTGATATTTTTAAATCCTTTTTCAAAGGAATTAGTATAATTCCAGAATTATTGAGTTCTTCCGGAGGGTTAATAACCACTAATATTACGTCAATAAATACAAAAATTATTTTATACTATCAAACCTTAGAAGAAGATTCATTAGCAGCCTCATACAGTTTAGCTGGAGGTTACAGATTTACAAAATATACTATTGATTATAGTACCGCGATGGCAAATTATTTTATCAACGATCCAACCTCAATTAATGATAGTTTGCTTTTCATCCAGGGACTTAATGGAATAAAATCCAAAATTACATTTGCTAATTACAAGGAATGGATCGATGAAGATTCTACTTATTCAATATTGAATGCTGAATTGATATTCCCAGTCCATGATGTTGGTCAATTTGATCTTTTCGCACCACCCGAACAATTATATTTCTATTATAGCGATTCTGACAGTTCTTTATATCAAATTGAAGATTATGTTTCCGGAAATATATTTGGAGGAATATATGACCAAACAAAAAAACAATATTCATTTAATATCTCTAAACATTTTAAAGATTTTATAAATGGGGATATGGAAGATTCTTGTCTAAATTTTTCTATTACTAATAGAGCATACTATCCTAATAGGGTAATTTTAAAATCCGGGAATAATATAAAATTTAACGTTACTTATACAAAACATTAAAATTCATGTGTGGAATAGTTGGTTACATTGGGAGCAAGCAAGCTTATCCAATATTAATTAATGGATTGAAAAGACTTGAATACAGAGGATATGATTCTGCCGGTATTTCATTGTTAAATAAAAAAGTTAATACTTACAAGAAAAAAGGTAAAGTTGCTGACTTAGAAGATTTCGTTTCTGATAAAGATATATCTGGCAACATTGGCATTGGACACACGCGATGGGCTACACATGGCGAACCAAATGATGTAAATGCACATCCCCATGTTTCAATGAATGGTCATTTTATATTAATTCATAATGGTATTATTGAAAATTATAGTCGGTTAAAAGAAAAACTTCAAAACAGAGGATATACTTTTCAAACTGATACTGATACCGAAGTATTAGCAAATCTTATTGAATACATCTATTTAAAAGGAAATGTTAGTGCTGAAATTGCTGTAAGGCTTGCGTTATCAAAAGTTATTGGAGCTTACGGACTGGCAATAATTTGTAAAAATGAACCTGATAAATTAATTGCTGCAAGAAAAGGTAGTCCGCTGGTAATTGGTGTTGGCGAAGGAGAATATTATATTGCATCAGATGCTACACCTATTGTTGAACATACTAAAAGTGTTATCTATCTGAATGATGACGATGTTGCAATTCTTGGAGGTGATGGACTTACCTTAAAAACTATAAAAAATGATAAGCTCACTCCCAAAGTTCAGAAAATTGATTTAGATATTGGAGAAATAGAGAAAAATGGATTTGATTATTTTATGCTTAAAGAAATTTTTGAGCAACCAAGATCGATATTAGATACATTCAGAGGACGAGTTTCTTTGGATAAAAAAGAAATTCACTTAGGAGGATTACACACCATATTCCCGAAATTAGTTAATGCAAAACGTATTATTATAATTGGCTGTGGAACATCATGGCACGCAGGATTAGTAGGAGAATATTTAATTGAAGATCTAGCCAGAATACCCGTTGAAGTTGAGTATGGATCTGAATTCCGTTATCGAAACCCTATTATTAATGAAGATGATATTGTCATTGCTATTAGTCAGAGTGGAGAAACGGCCGACACTCTTGCGGCTATAAAAATGGCTAAACAGGCAGGAGCAACTGTTTTGGGAATTTGTAATGTTGTTGGTTCAAGTATTACCAGGGAAACTGACGCAGGAGTTTATACTCATGCCGGACCTGAAATTGGAGTAGCATCTACAAAAGCTTTTACAGCACAAGTTACTGTTCTTACAATGATTGCCACGGCTATTGGTTATGAGAAAAAAGTTATTAGCAAGGATAATTTTTATAATCTCATTACAGAATTACATGACATTCCTGCCAAGATTGAAAAAATCCTGACTAATAATGATCAATATCTTAAAGTTAGTAATTTATATAAGGATGTAACCAATTTTCTTTATTTAGGTCGCGGATATCTTTTCCCTGTTGCCCTTGAAGGAGCTCTTAAATTAAAAGAAATTTCATATATACATGCAGAAGGTTATCCTGCTGCAGAAATGAAACACGGGCCAATTGCATTAATTGATGAAAAAATGCCTGTTGTTGTTATTGCCACAAAAGACAAATCGTACGAAAAAATTGTAAGTAATATTCAGGAAGTAAAGGCCAGAAAAGGAATTGTTATTGCAATAGTAAGTGAAGGTGATACTGTTATCAGAGATATGGCAGATCATGTGCTTGAAGTTCCTGAAACAAGACAGGAACTCGCAGCATTATTAACTGTTGTTCCATTGCAATTACTTTCTTATCATATTGCAGTTCTTAGAAGCTGTAATGTTGATCAACCAAGGAATTTAGCAAAATCTGTTACCGTGGAATAAACATCAAAATATATCATGAAAAAGGAGAGCAAATTGCTCTCCTTTTTTTATCTCTTATGGTATTGTTCCTCGTAATATTTTTCGTAATCACCACTCAGTATATGTTCCATCCATTCTGAATTCGACAAATACCAATCTACAGTTTTCTCCAAACCTTCTTCAAATTGAAGAGAAGGTTTCCAACCTAGTTCAGATTGTATTTTTGTAGAATCAATAGCATATCGCAAATCATGACCAGCACGGTCCTTAACAAATGTTATTAGTTTTGCCGATTCCCCTTCTTCCCTTCCAAGCTTTTTATCCAAAATCTTACAAAGAGAATGGATTAAATCAATATTTTGCCATTCGTTATTCCCTCCAATATTGTATGTTTCGCCAACATTCCCTTTATGAAAAACTAAATCGATTGCATTTGCATGATCCTCAACAAAAAGCCAGTCACGAATATTTTCTCCTTTACCATAAATCGGTATTGGCTTTTTATTTTTAATGTTATTTATAGCCAATGGTATTAGCTTTTCCGGAAATTGATTTGCTCCATAATTATTTGAACAATTAGTTATGACAACCGGCAATTTAAATGTGTGAAAATAAGCTCTTACCAAATGGTCAGAGCTTGCCTTCGATGCTGAGTAAGGGCTTCGAGGGTCATACGATGTTTCTTCAATAAATAATCCTTCATCGCCCAGGGAACCATATACTTCATCAGTTGAAATATGATAAAATAATTTCCCTTCAAAATTATCTTTCCAAATATTTCGGGCAGCATTTAAAAGATTAACTGTTCCAACAATATTTGTTTTTATAAACTCATTTGGATTGGCAATAGAACGATCAACATGTGATTCTGCAGCTAAATGAATCACTCCGTCAAACTGATATTTATTGAATAATTCAAACATAAATGAATCATCAACAATATCTCCTTTCACAAATTCGTAATTTGGAGCATTCTCAATATCCTTTAGATTTTCAAGATTTCCTGCATATGTTAACTTATCTAAATTAACTATTCTATAATCGGGATATTTGTTTACAAAAAGTCTTACCACATGCGAACCTATAAATCCCGCACCACCGGTTATTAAAATTGATTTATTTATCATTATGTTATTTTTTATTTTGAATATATTTTCCCCAGTTCCATGCTGAAAGTAAGGTTTCTTCCAAACCTATTTCTGCTTTCCAGCCCAACTCCTCATTTGCAAATTTTGTGTCAGCATATACCGATTCCACATCTCCGGTACGTCTGCCAACAATATTATATTTTAACTTTTCCCCGGTCGCTTTCTCAAATGCATTTACTATTTCGAGTACCGAAGAACCTTTTCCTGTTCCTAAATTAAAAAATTCAAAATTGCTTTTACATTTATCTTCCAGCATTCTTTTTAGCGAAACCACATGCGCTTTTGCCAAATCAACAACATTAATATAATCACGAACTGCAGAACCATCAGGAGTATTATAATCATCACCAAAAATCTTTAACTCGTCCCTAAGTCCAATAGCTGTTTGAGTTATAAACGGCACTAAATTATTTGGAATCCCAATAGGTAATTCTCCAATCAGTGCCGAAGAATGTGCTCCTATAGGATTAAAATATCTTAAAGCTATAGCCCTAAGATTTGGATTTACACTTATAATATCTTTAATAATCTCTTCTGATATTTGCTTTGTGTTACCATATGGCGAATTAGCAAGTTTTATTGGTGCCTGTTCGGTAACCGGCAATTCATCAGGTTCTCCATAAACAGTACACGATGACGAAAACACAATATACGGAACATCGTGTTCAATCATTCCATTTAAAAGATTCATTAACGAAACCAGATTATTCTGGTAATACATTAATGGTTTTTCGACTGACTCCCCTACTGCTTTATAAGCTGCAAAGTGAATAATTGCATCAAGTTTCTTGTATACTTTGAAAAAATTATCTAAACGTTCTTTATCACAAATATCAAACTGTTCGAAATATGCTCTTCGTCCGGTAATTTCTGCTATTCCATCTAAGACAGATTTTTCGGAATTTGAAAGATTGTCAATAATTACAACATCAAAACCTTCATTCATCAGTTCTACAACAGTATGAGAACCAATGTATCCTGTACCTCCTGTTACCAGTACTAATTTATTCATTTGTCAATTCATATTTAATGGTTTGCTAATTTAAACATATAATTTCGAAATCAATAATTAAAAAAGTTAAGAACCGTTAATGAAATGTTCATTAATAGAGCATTCGATACTATTGGTCAAAACAGAATTTTCTATATATTTGTTTCGATTAAATAAAAGCATTGAAAATAAAGGAATACATAAAGGAATTATTGTTTACAAATCAGGGAGTTGTAATTCCCGGATTAGGAGGCTTTGTATCTGAATATGAGCCTGCTGCTTTTGATGTTAATGAAAATAAGTTCCTCCCTCCTTCGAAAAAAATATTATTTAATCCAGAATATTCATATCACGATAATCTTTTAATTGAGTTTATATCAAAAAAGGAAAAGATTGATATTGAAAAGTCAAAATCTTTACTTGGTGATTTTGTAAAAGATATTAAAGCAAAACTCAAAAAAGGAGAAAAAATAGATTTTCCGGAAATCGGCACCTTAACTCAAACTGTTAAAGGTGAAATTCACTTTAAACAAAATACAGAATCTAACTTTCTTACTGATTCTTTTGGATTAAAGAGTGTAAAAACAAAACGAATTGTAAATCAGCAATCTGCAATTAAAACAGCCAAACCGGTTAAACAAAAAAAATCTTATAAAAAACTCATATTAATAGGAACATCTGCAATTGTATTTCTTTTTCTAATTGCAGCGAGTTGGTATTTTACTAATGGATTTATCGATTTCAGCATTCTTTCTTTTAATGATGATACTGAATTTCAGGCAGCTGATAATACACTTAAAAATATCACGGAAATAAATCTTGATAGCATTGCAAAAGCTGATAGCATAAATGCCTTAATTGTACAATCGATTGATGAGAATACAGACAAAAAAGATGCTTTGTTTTATAAGGAACCTGATAAAACAAAACCTAAACCAAAATATTCGGAATTTCATATTATTGCCGGAAGTTTCAAAAGAATGAAAAACGCCGAAAGGTTTTCTTCAGAGTTAAAAAATAAAGGGTATAATCCTGAAATCATTAAGTCTGATGAAAATCTTATTAGAATAGCAATTTTTTCTTATTCAGATGAAACAGAAGCTTTAAAAAAGCTTTATAAACTACGTGAAACTTCAGGAATTAAATCGGTTTGGATTTTAAAATCCATTTAGCTTATCAGCAATATCCTCACCTTTAGATATATCAACCCACATGGTTTGTAAACCAACTTTTTTAGCTGATTCTATATTTACCTTCAAATCATCAATAAACAAAGTTTCTTCAGGTAATAAATTACTATTGTTTAAAGCAAACTCAAAAATTTCGACATTGGGTTTTCGCATTCCCATTTGAAATGAATAATAAGCCTTTATAAATAAGCTGTTAAATTCAAATCCGCATTGGTTAATAAAATCCTGAGTATACTGATCATAATGTATTGCATTGGTATTGCTTAAAAGATAAATGTTATATTTTTTACCGAGATTTTTTATTAAATCAATTCGTGCTTTCGGAAAATCAAGTAACATTGCTCCCCAGGCCTCATCGAAATCCTTATCCGATACATCATTCTCAATATGTTTTCGTAACTCATTTCTAAAAAACCCCGGTTTTATTAAACCTTTCTCCAATTTGTCAAATAAATCTGTTTGCTTAAATAATGTGTAGCTTTCTTCGAAATTTGAAAACCCTTTATTTTTCATTGCTTTTACAGAAAGATCAGTATTAATATTAATAATTA
>JAUVUS010000432.1 GCA_030600865.1 Bacteroidales bacterium
AAAACAACTTCTAAATCTTATAAATGATATTCTTGATGTATCAAAAATCACGGCCTCGCAACTATCAATAAACAAAACACTTACAGAAGTCAATCCTCTTCTTAAAAAAACATACCATATATTTATTGAAGAACAAAAAAGACTTCAAAAACAAGATATAAAGTTTAACCTTAAACTTCCCAAGGGAGAAAACAATGTAATTTTTACTGACATAACGCGTCTACAACAAATTTTAAATAATCTGTTAAACAATGCTTTTAAATTTACCCATTCCGGCTCCATTAATTTTGGTTATAAAATACGTAATAATAATGATTCAAATTATTATCAGTTTTTTGTATCTGATACCGGTATTGGCATAACCGAAAATATGAAAGAATATATTTTTGAACGATTTGGTCAGGGACAAACTAATAAATATTCTAATCAGCCTGGAACAGGTCTTGGATTAGCTATCTCTAAAGGATTAATTGAATTGTTAAATGGTAAACTATGGTTTGAATCAACTCCTGAAAATATACCTGAAGGTATACCCGGGAGTTCAACTTTTTACTTTACAATTCCAATTATACATAATGTAAGTTCGATTGAACAAAACGAGTTATAATCAAAAACAAAAAAGAGATGAAAACACTGGAAAATGTAAACATTTTAATTGTTGAGGATGACGAAGACAATCTTGAATTTCTTCGTAGACTATTGATGAAACATGGGGCAAATGTTGTTGTTGCTCGTACAGGAGAAGAAGCTGTTAATATAGTTAAAACCAATGAGCAGATTCAAATTGTGTTAATGGATATTCGTTTACCGGATATTAATGGTTTTGAAACTACCCGGAAAATTAAAAAACTAAAACCTAATCTTCCGGTAATAGCACAAACTGCTTATGCAATGTATAACGATAGAGAGCTATGCCTGGAAAATGGTTGCGATGATTACATTTCAAAACCTCTGGATAAAGATATTTTATTTGAAAAAATAAATCATTACATTTACAATTAAATTAAAATATCATGCAGAGATCTCTTATAATTGGTTTATTGTCAGCTCTTTTACTTGTAGTTTTCGCCTTACAAAACAGCGATCCCGTGGTTCTCGATTTTATTATTGGAAATCCTGTTGAAGGAACGCCACTTTCGTTGGTTTTACTTGTGACCGTTATTATCGGCATTTTTGTTGGTTTATTGTTGTCGTATCCTACCCTTAAAAAACTAAAAATGAATATTTCTGATAATAATGCAGAAATTACCAAACTAACAAATATTTTAGAAGAATATAAAAAAGAATACGGCATACATAAAAACAAGAACGAAGAAAAAAAGCAGGAAGATAAGCCTGAAGAAAAATAGAATAAGCTAATTGGATGTTTTTATTATATGTGTGTTATCTATCGGATATCCTTTCCTTTTCCATTGAATAATTCCGCCTTTTAAATTATATACTTTATTAAAATTCATTTCTTTGCATATTATTTGCGAGGCTGTTTCGCTTCTATCGCCATCTTCACAATAAACTAAAATATCAGTGTTTTTATCGATTTTTTCCAGAAGCGCTTTTAATGATTCTCTGCTCGAAGCTAAATATGCATTTTTTATTCGTTCCTTCCTGAACTCTTTGTGTAATCTGACATCAATTAACAAAATATCCTTTGTTTCGATTAGTAAGTTAAAATCATCGTTATTAATATTTTTATAGCATGTATCTGAAGATTTCTGTGCAAAAGCTGACAGATAAAGTACAAATAATAGTATAAAACTTAAATATGATACTTTCATTTTATTAAAAATCATCTGATTACCATACAAATTTAAATTAATAATTCTATTTTAAATCTAGTATGCTTAATTTTACATTATAAATCAAAATTTCATCAGTCATGAAAATTGGTATTATTATTGGCAGAATTGGTGGCGTTGATGGCGTTGCTCTTGAAACTGAAAAGTGGATCGAAATATTACGTAAGATGGGTCACGAGATATTTGTTATTTCAGGTCAGTTTGAAGGTCGTAAAATAGACTGTTCGCACGAAACAAGTGTACAAGAAATGTCTTTTTTTTCTCCGGAAAGTTACTGGGAGCAAAAAAAGGCCTTTTTTCATCCGGATTATGATCAAGACGATTTACTCGAACATCTTCATTTATATGCTAGAGTTATTGAAGAAAAAATTGTCAATTGGATTACCAAACATAAAATTGATCTTCTTTTTTCAGAAAATGCTTCTTGCCTACCCTCTCATATTTCAATGGCTTTAGCCATAAAATACGCCGTTAAAAAAACCGGCAAACCAATAATCACCCATGATCATGATTTTGCCTGGGAGCGTGGAGACAGATATGTTTCGCCTCACCCCAAAATTAATGAATTTGTGGTAAATGAATTCCCTCTTCGTTTACCAAATAGCTATCATGCGGTTATAAATTTGCATGCACAAAAAACACTAAAGGAAAAATTTAACAGAGATTCTATTGTTGTTCCCAATGTTATGAATTTCGATTTACCTTATGGTCAGATAACTGATCATAATAAAGATTTAAAAAATAATCTCGGATTAAATAGCAAAGATATTCTCTTATTTCAGATAACGAGAGTTGTTGGACGCAAAGGTATTGAAACTGCAATTAAATTAATTGATAAGCTCAACGATCAGAAAGTTAAACTTATTATTACAGGAAATTATGCCGATGATGCTGGTAGTGAATATTATATGAAACTGGTAGATTTAATTCATGAATTAAAATTAAGTAAACAGATTCATTTCGCTTATCATAGTTTTTCATCTAAAAGTCATTCAATTGGTTCAAATGGTAAATCATATTCATTATCAGATGCTTATGCTCATGCCAGG
>JAUVUS010000088.1 GCA_030600865.1 Bacteroidales bacterium
CAATATCTTTCTGATCAACAGGGGATAATGCGCAGATATATACACGAGAAAGAAAATTGGGATTTGCATCTAAAAAAATCAAAAAGTTTTATTTTAAACGCTGCGGAAACAAAACAAAAAGGCAAAATGGTGGTTTTAGGAAGTGGTTGGTTACTTGATTTGCCTTTAGATGATTTATCTAAACAATTTAAAGAAATTATTTTAGTTGATATAGTTCACCCAAAACAGGTTTTACGAAAAATCGAGAAATATCCTAATGTAACTGCTTTAAAAGAAGACATTACGGGAGGCCTGATTAATTACATTTATCGTACTATAAAAACAGATAAAAAGAAAAAACAAAAGACATTGTTAACGTCAGCCAATTTATTTTCGTTTTCATTACCTGAAAATACTGATTTTGTAATTTCGTTAAATATTATGTGTCAGTTACACATTATTTTAATTGATTACATTAAAAAATTCAATATATATTCCGATTCTGAATTACAAAACCTGGTTACATATATTCAACAATCGCACATTAATATGTTACCGAAAGAAAAATCTTGTTTAATTACTGATATTGAAGAAGAAATTTTAGAAGAAGATAAACTTATTGGTATGAATCCATTAATTCGGGTAGATTTACCAACAGGAAAATTTTTCACAAACTGGCAATGGAAGTTTGACTCTTTAATGACCTACAGAGACGATTTTAAAACATTTTTTAATACAACTGCAATAGATTTTTAAAATAAAAACTTAATGAGCACGAATTGGGAAATGATTATTACGGATTTGGATGGAACTCTTTTAAATAATAATAGAGAAGTGAGTTTGACTGATATGAAAACTTTGTTTTGGTTAGGCGAAAACAACATAATCAGGGTAATTGCAACCGGACGCAATTTTTTCTCTTTAAGGAAAGTATTAAAAGATAACTTCCCAATTGATTACCTGATTTTCTCATCTGGCGCAGGTGTTTACGATTGGAAAAATAAAACACTGATGCATTCTCAGTATATGCCTGACTATGAAGTAAAACAAATATCCGAAATATTAATTAATCACAATGTGGATTTTATGATTCATGAAATAATTCCTGAGAACCACAAGTTTGTTTATCATCGTTCCGGAAACCATAATCCTGACTTTGAACGTAGAATTAAAGTATACAATGATTTTGCCATTGAACTTAATCCAAAAACAGAAAGTTACCAGCACGCCTGTCAGATTATAGCAGTATTTCCTAATAACATTAGTCTATTTGATGAAATTAAACAAAAATTTAGTGACATTAAAATAATTCGCACAACCTCACCATTAGACGGAGATTCAATATGGATGGAAATTTTCCCTGAAATAGTTTCAAAAGGATATGGAATAGATTGGCTTTGCAAAGAATTAAATATAGATCCTGTTAAAACAATAAGTATTGGAAATGATTATAACGACATAGATATGCTTGAGTATACTGCTGAGAAATTTGTTGTTGATAATGCACCAGATGATTTAAAAGAAAAATTCCCCGTGTGTAAAAGCAACCAGGAAAATGGTTTTACCGATGTTGTCTTAAGATTTTTTGATGTTTTTAATCTCTAAACGGTAAAATTGTTTTTATAAAAAATCTATTTAAACCTATATCTTACACCTATCGACACATCAATTAATTTAGGATATCCGGGAACTAATGTTGCTGAAAGATCTAATGATTTTCTTAATTTATAATTAAACTCTAATTCGCCCCCGTACCATAGAAATTTATATTGCCAAAAATCAGTTTCATTTCGATTGTAAAATCCTGAATTAACATAATCATCGAATTTTGAATACCAACTTCTTCTATAAATAAATGTTGGCCCTAATCCACCATTGATTGAAAATTTTTCTTTTTGTAAAATGACACCTCTAAAGCCCACATGAACTAGGCCTGAAAAAAGCCCTCCACAATCAGAATAAAAAGCAGTTACAGTTTTAAGGGAGAGTTTGTTTTTATGAAAAAAAGATTCATATCCAAAATATATTCCCAGGTTAATAACTACAACTCCGTTTCTATCAATTTTAGTAGGCATATTGTCAGCATTAACATCACCATCAGGATGAAAGCTGAAACCGAAAAATTTAACTGTGAAATTATCCTGTGAAGATCCAATTATAGAAACAAGCATTAATAAAATAAACAGGATACTTTTTTTCATTAAAATGGGATTACTAAAAGCCTACAAATTTACACGAAGTTTTACAACTTTCTGAATTAAAAAAATGGGGCCCTTGTTGAAAGCTCCATCTTATACCAATTTGATGATTTTTATTTTTCAAAAAATGCTTCTACCCCTGGATAGTGGAATTTACGTTTTGCTACTTCTAGGGGAAAAATAAAGTATTTAATCTCCGCCTCAGAACAAACAGTCCCTCCTGAATTTAACAGTTCAGCATGAATAACAGCAAACTTTCTATTCTGATCAACCAGTTTTGCACGAATAGTTAATTTTCCTTTATCTGTAAATACAGTATTTTTATATTTTACATTTAAGGTTGCAGTAACTCCCACAGTTTTTACTTTTACAGAAACAACCCAACTTGCAATTTCATCTAAAATTGTCGATTGAATTCCTCCATGTAAAATATTACCATAACCTGCTAAATGCTTTTTAGGCATCCAATCACTAACAACATAGTCTCCGTCTTCATAAAATTCCATTTGTAATCCAAGTTGGTTATTCGGAGAACACCCGAAACAATTATAACCTTCAAGATTTGAATAAGGATTTATTAATTTTCTCATTTTTTAATACTGTGTGCTATTAATATTCGAAAGATCTACCTGTAATTGATTCAACAGGAATTTTTATTATTAATACATTATCTACAGATGGTTTTGAATATTTGAATTCTTTATCTGTATAGTTTTTCATAAAAATATTCAAGCCTTTTATCTTTTCATCATAATCATCAACGAACATAGCATGGCCATGAGCCAAAACACCTTTATAAGCAAATCGCCACGAACACGCTACCTGCTCATGCCTGGAAAAAAGTTTGTGATCCGTATCAAATTCAACACAAACTTTATTGTTTCTTTTTAATATATCTACCTTCTTACCTTCTTTGCCACAATGTAACCAAATAGCCTGATCGTCATAACCAAAATTCATTGCAAGCACATAAGGCGAATCACCATCGACCATTCCTACACGACAAATTTTACAGTTCTTAATAATTTCCTCAAGTTCATCAATTTCAACAATATCTTTAATTGCATTATCACGCTTAGCCATAATGGTTTACTATTAAATTAATAAATTTAAAATAATTATAAAGATACAAATTTGAGAAAGCTAAAATTATAAATGAAAAATTAATTTTCCGGCATGTTAAACAAGGGTAGTGTAAATGTAATAGTTGTTCCTTCTCCTTTTGCACTTTCTATAAAAATATCGCCATTATTCATCGTTACGAATTCTTTACAAAAGAATAAGCCTAAGCCTTTCCCTGTTTCACCGTTGGTGCCTTTTCCATGGCCATTAGTTAGTTCAAAAACCATTTTTCTTTTTTCTTTCGGTATTCCGATTCCTGAATCTTTAACCCAAACTTTAGCAAATTGTTGATTACTATCAATTCCAACAATAATTTTTCCTTTTTCCGGTGTAAATTTGACAGCATTATTTAATAAGTTTCTCATTACCGTGAATAACATATTTCTATCGGCGAAAACCATTGCATCTTTCGAAAATGTAAATTTCAAATCAATATTTTTAATTTCAGCAATAGGGCGATAAACTTCAATGGTTTCTAAAATATTTTCTTTTAAATTTAAATTTTCCGGTTTATACGGGAACTTACCTTGTTGATTTAATGCCCAGTTTAATAAGCTGTCAATTAAGGACAATACATTGTTAACAGATAATTCAAGGGTTTTTGAAAGTTTTTTTAAGGATTTGTAATCTTGCTCTTCTACCCAATAAGGTATTAACTGGGCAATGCTATCCATAGAAACTAACGGACTGCGTAAATCGTGAGCAATTATTTGGAATAACCTGTCTTTTGTTTTATTAGACTCTATTAGTTCATCATTCTGCTTTGCAATTTCGATCCTTTGATCAGTAATTTTGTTATTTTGTTTTATAAGAATTTGATTAAGTTTTTTGCGCTTTTTATTATCATTAAAATAATACACCAATAATAATATCGCTAAAACAGAAACCAGTATTAATATATTTCGCTGAAAACTTTTCTGTTTTGTTTCAATTTCTCTTTTAGACAATTTTAATTTTTGAATTACTTGTTCTTTTTCCAGAAAAGCTATTTGTTGTTCCCTTTTTTCAGCCTCATATTTTTGTTCTAAAGACGTTACTTGCTTAATATAATCTTCGTTAAATATGCTATTCTGTATTTCGTTATACAATTTTAAATACTTAAGGCTTTGTTTATAATGGTTTTGTCTTTCATAAGCTTTTTGTAAATTTAAAGCTACATTAGATTGCTTTGGCAGGTCTCCTATTTCCTTTGCCAACTGGAAACTTTCTATTAAATATTTTTCTCCTTCAGAAAACTTTCCTGTTTCTATTAATACATTGCCAATACCTTGTAATGTATAAATTCTCAACGATCTTTCTCCAATTTCTTGTTCTAAATGTAAAGCCTTTCGGTAATAATTATCGGCCTCATAATATCTGCGCTTCTTTTGATAAATAACACCTATATTATGTAATAAAAGAAGCTTGTCGTAATTATTAACTGACATTGGAATTAAATCAAGAGCCTCTTTATAATAATCAAGAGCTAATTCGTAGTTCTTTTTTGACTTATATATATTACCAATATTCATTAAAACAATAGGTATTTTATCATCTAATTTCAACTTTTTCTTAATCTCAAGGTTCTGAAATTGATACTCCAAAGCTTTGTCTAAATGACTCATTTCAAAATATAAAATTGCGATATTATTTATAACAGATGATATTAAAGAAGAATCTTTTAATTCCTGGAATATTTTCAAACCCTGATGAAAGCTCTGTAAGGATTTATCAAAATTCCCTTTCCTTTTGTAAACATTGCCTAAGGAATTTAATACTCTTGCCTTTTCAAAAGGTTTATTTAATCTATTAAATATTTCAAAAGAAGTCAAAGAATGTTCTATTGCTTTATCATAATTGCCCTGATACCTTAAGACTAAACCCAATTGAAAAAGGCTTTTAGCAATTCCATATTCGTAATCTAGTTCCGTTGATAACTCAAAAGATCTTTGCCCTAGAAGAAGTGCTGTATCTAATTGAAATTTTAAATATTGATGAGAAAGATCTGTTAATTTTAAAGCCTTGATAGTGTCATCTTCCAATTTATTAATATAAATATAAAGACTGTCAAGGCTTTTGTTTTTAGAATTCTCAAAACTATAAGATAGAACAGAATAAAATATAGTTATTAATAGTAATATATATTGATATATTTTTATCATTAACCAAGTCTTAAACTAATTCAATAATTCAAAAAAAATATAAGGGAGCTGCTTGGTAAATCCAAACAATTCCTTTTAATACAGTTATTAATCTTCCTCTCCATTACCACTTCCTGTATCACCTTCACCAGGAGAGTCTGGCCTTGTATTTTCAGCTTCAGCTTTTGACATACTATAAACCTGCATCTTAATTTTTTCTAATTGTTTCACATTTTCCGGTTTTAAATCTATTGAATACTCTTGTAATTGAACCTCGGCAACTTTTTCATATTCCGAATCGGCTTCGAAATAGAAATTTACAAGCCAGACTTCTCCGTCCCACTTTTGGTCAATTACGTCTAATTTATATTTCCCGGGAAGTTTAATAAGTAAATCTAATCGGTAGTTTTCAGTATCTTTTTTTACAAATAAGTTAAAATACGGGTAAAATAGTTTCATCTGTTTATAATTTTATTATTAACAATAATTCATTTAATATTTTGAGCTTCTAAATTAACAGTATTTATGTTTATTCACAATTATTAATGGCTAAATATTATCTAAAAAGGTGCTAAGCGGCTGATTTTATAAAACACTTCAAAATTAGCAATCTTATTATCAACTTGTTAGCAAATCCGCTAAGCACCTAAAGTGCATAACGGGATAAATTGCGGTTGCCGCCTGGAAGGAAAACCTTAGTAAAAAAACAAATACCTAAAAACAAAACCTTATTAGTTTATTGCTTTTGCAATGTTTCCTGATATTTAATCAAACTGAACTAGGGCATAGAAATAACTTGTCTTAGCCATTCAAATAGAGCAACCGCTAAAGCATGAGATACGTTCATTGAAGTATTGTTCCCCAGAACTGGGATGTGAACAATTTCATGGCATTTGTCGAGTAAATTTGAACCTATTCCGGTTATTTCATTTCCAACAATTAAAGCAACTTTTTTCGGAAGTTTTACCTGATAAATATTTTTAGAATCACTTGAGGTTTCGATTGCAATCCATTTATAATCTGATGGTACTTTTGCTTTTAATTCATTCTCCTTGCAAAAGCTCCAATTAACCGAACTATAACTAGATGAAGCTGTTTTCTTAATTCTTGAACTTCGTGTGTTGTCATTATTTGTTACAAACAACACCTCTTTACATCCAGCATTATCAGCCAACCGAATTATATTTCCAATATTTTCAGGTGTTTTAATATTGTAAGCAATAATAATTGGGAGGTTATAATCTAAAGGAATTTTGGGACTCTTAAATAATTCTTTAGAATGTATTGTTCTGTCAGTCATTTTAATTATCTGAAATAACTAAATCCATTTTAATGTCGTGTTTGTCAACCGGCACTGAATCCACAAGCTGAAAACCAAAGCAAATACCAATTTTATATGCTTTTGTAGATTTTAAGAGCTTATCATAATATGCCTTACCTCTGCCTAAACGATTGTTTGTCTTATCAAAAGCTATTCCGGGAACAATAATCAAATCAATTTTTTCTGGTTGGTCGAAAATCTCTCCTTCTGGTTCTTCTATTCCAAAAGATTCTCCTTTTATTAAATTATCCAAACCGGAAAAACTTTTCAACTCAAGCTCATCTCCTTTTACAACCGGTAAAATTATCTTTTTTTCTCCATGCCATTTCAAAATAAAATCATGGGTGTAAACTTCATCATCCATCGACCAGTAAGCCATAATAATTTTCGATCTCTTAAATTTTTCCAATTTTTCCAATTTTTCGAAAATAATTTTAGACCTGGCCTTTTTATTTTCAAAAGATATTTGGTTTTTTAACTTTCGAATGCAATTTCGAATTTCTGACTTCTCCTTGTCAATCATACAAAACAGAATATAAACTTTAAACTATTAACTTATATCCCTTTCCATGAATATTTAGGATTTGCAATGAGGGATCTGCTTTAAGGTATTTTCTTAATTTAGTAATATACACATCCATACTTCGTGCATTAAAATAGCTATCTTCCAGCCAGATTGTTTTTAACGCAAAATTTCTTTCCAGCACATTGTTCATGTTACTACATAACAATCTCAGTAAATCAGATTCTTTAGTTGTTAATTTTTGCTCTTTATCTCCATATTTGAGAATCTGTTTTTGGGAATCGAACTCATAATCACCAATAGTAAATTTTTCATTAGTTTCTGAAACATTATTTTTATTCGTTCTGCGTAAAATTGCTTTTATTCTAAAAATCAATTCTTCCATACTAAAAGGTTTAGTCATATAATCATCAGCACCTATTGTAAATCCTTCAATTACATCATCTTTTAAAGATTTGGCAGTAAGGAAAATAAAAGGGATAGTGCTGTTGATTTTTTTGATCTCTCTTGCTAAAGTAAACCCGTCCATTTTAGGCATCATCACATCGAGAATACATATATCGTATTTATCTTTTTTGAATCCTTCAAGTGCAAGTTCTCCATTTACAAACAAGCTGGTTTTATACCCTTTAGCTATTAGATATTCACGTAACAAAGCTCCAAGATTCTCATCATCTTCGGCTAATAATATTTTTATATTATTTTCATCCATTGTTTATGTTGTTATTTGGAATAAATATTTCAAAAGTAGTTCCTTTATTATATTCTGATTTTAACTTTATTTCTCCATTGTGTGCCTCAACAATTTTCTTAACATAACTCAAGCCTAATCCAAAACCCTTAACATCATGTACATTGCCAGTTGAAACTCTATAAAATTGATCAAATATTCTTTTCTGATCTTGTTTTCTAATTCCAATTCCCCGATCTGCAACAGACACATAAATCCCTTTTTTATTCTGATCAGTAGAAATTGTAATG
>JAUVUS010000080.1 GCA_030600865.1 Bacteroidales bacterium
GCTGACTTAAAATTTATATTAAATAAAATGTTGCCAAAAGATATTTCTGTTTTTGATGTAATAAGAATGGAAAGTGAGCCTCATGCACAATTTGATGCAATGGAAAGAACTTATGACTACTTTATTCATACAACAAAAGATCCATTTATTGCTGATTTAAGCTCGTTTTATTTGTTGGAAAATGCCGATTTAAATAAAATAAAGAAAGCTATTTTAATAATTCCAAATTACACTGATTTTCGAGCTTTTTGTAAAACTCCGGACAGACATAACAATACAATTTGCAATGTTAAATCAGTAAAGTTTTTTTATAACCAAAATAAAGATCGTTTACGTTTTCAGTTTACTTCCAATAAATTCCTAAAAAGTATGATCAGGATTATTGTTTACAAACTTCTTGAAATTGGAACAGGAAAATTAAGCGTCGAAGAATTTGAGCACTTTTTAAAAAACAAAGAGATACCACGATTCAATAATCTTGCTTATCCACAAGGACTTTATCTTTCAAAGATTACTTATCCATTCATAAATATTGCACCAAGGACCGAAATATTTACAATATTTCAAAGTGGAAAAGAGAATTTCTGGCAGGAAGTATAATAGGTTGATATATTAATTAAAGGTTTCAAATTCATAATTATTCTAATGAATGAAAAATTGGTATTTTTATAAAATTATTACAACTATTAATTAGCTTTTATATATGAAGAATTTTGTAAGAATATTAGCATTTCTTTTATTAATAGGGTCAACGATAATTTTCATTATTAAAATCAAGGTAAATATACCAATAAGTCATACGCATTTATTTGTTTTGTTTATTATTGGAGCAATAAGCCTTCTTTGGGCAAATAAAAAGAATTTCTTGAATAAATAAGATATGACTAATTATCAACCTGAACCATATTGGACTGAAGTAGCAAAAAGAATAAAATCACGAAAAGAGGGAAATATTATTGCTGGTGATGATGAACCTTTTTACAGATATAAGCGCAAGAAATTTCTTTCAATGCTTAATACTGTATATTTTAAAGATAAAAGTGTTCTTGAGATAGGATGTGGACCAGGAGGAAATTTGCAAGAGATATGGAAGAAGTCACCTTTGAGATTAGCAGGAGTTGATATTTCTGCCGAAATGACTGAACTTTCAAGAAATAAATTACCTCAGGAAATTGAATTGATAAAAATTGATGGTTCCAGTCTTCCTTTTAAAGATAAAGAATTTGATTTCGTATTTACTGCAACAGTTTTACAGCATAATACAAATGAAGAAATGTTGAAAAAGATCATGGCCGAATTATGCAGGGTTGCAGGTGATAGAATTTATCTTTTCGAAAGGATTGAAAAAAAAATAAAAGGAGACGAATTGTGTTTAGGAAGACCGATTAATTATTATGAGCAAATATGCAATTTACATGGTTTTGAATTGATTAACACAGAGTTTATTAATATCCGTGTAAGCTATTATATTTCCGGAATTATTCGAAAAATATTTAGCCCTAAAACAAGACAAGAAGGTGAACCCCTGAGCAAAATTGCTATTTTATTACAAAAGGTCACTCTTCCGATAACAAAACAACTTGATAAACTATTTACGTCCAGAAAGGATGTTGCTAAGTTAGAATTCAAACGATTAGCAATTGCTCAATGATTATTGAAGCGATGACTATGGATTTATCCATATAATGAAATTACCAATTTATATTTTCTGATTTAGATTTTATAACTTGTAAATTATTTCATTTAATAGAAAACAAAAAAAACCATTATCTTTAAATTTTAATAGCTAATTATAGTCAAGCTATATTAGCACAACACCATATTGTTACTAATAAATTGAAAATATGAAGAAAGTATTGATTGTTTTGTTAACAGGGTTTATGTTTTTATCAGTTCAAGGGCAGGAAGCAGGTAAGCAAAAACTTACACGTACAGAGAAAAAGGAGCTAAAACGCCAACAAAATGAAGATGCTAAAAAAATTGTAGATGCTATTATTGAGGCAAGACAATTTGTGTTAGAGGCTAATCTTATAAAAGGCAAGCGTGGACAAACTTTTTCTGTAAGTAGTAATATTAATTTCATAATGGTTGATTCTAATAAAGCTGTATTCCAGTTTGGTTCAGCTCATACAATTGGTGTTAATGGTGTGGGCGGTGCTACCGTGGAGGGTAAAATTACCATATTTGATGTAAATAAAAGAGAAAAATCAGGATCGTATTTTATCCGGATAAATATTTCAGCTACAACCGGTTTTTATGAAATAAGATTAGAGATTTCGTCTACAGGGATGGCAGATGCCCAAGTGACAGCATTATCAAATAAAAAAATTGGCTATTCAGGAAGAATAGTACCATTGAATGAATCCAGTGTATTTCAGGGAATGTCGTATTGATTATGTTTAATATTTTACTTAACCTTTAATTTATTACCGGTTGTTTCTATAATATTTTGATAATATTCTTTAGAGTATCCGGGTTGTTCTATCCCGGGTGTGGAAAATTCTTTATCAAACAAACGTCTGACATAATTAGAGCTATCACCCTGGTGTTTTTTAATGTTTCCATCGGAGAAGGTAACCAAAAGTTGATTTCCAAGATTATACCATGTATTAAATGTTTGAGCTGATTTTTTAATTGAAAATTCACTAACTAATTCTATGGCTTTATCCGGATTTATTTTGTAAAGTTCATTGGCTTTTTTGTCTATGGCATTTACTTCCTCCAGATAACTTAGTTCTAATTCATCTTGCTTAGCTTTAATTGTTGGCATTACTCTGTTCATAATAGAATAAGCAAAATTTGCTACCCGGTTAAATAACCAAAATGCAGAAGTTTCGCTATAATTCATTATATCTCCATTCCCCATTTTAAAATTTTCAGGTGCTTGCTGTAAGCCAGCGTATAATGGAGTGTAAACAGTTAAATAAGTATCGTCTACTCCAAACCAACAAATACCACCAATAGGATCAGGTAAATGTGAGCGGGATTGTGTTACAATGGAGTATGCAGTTTGTTGTGTTGATATTGCTCTTTCGTTAAAATATTGCTGTCCATCTGCTTCCCAGTATAATGGTCGCCAACGAACTGTGCTACCAAAAGGGCCGGCACCAACATCTTTTGTCATATCCATTGGAGTATCCTGGTAATAATCGCGCATCATATTCATAACATCTCGCACTCCAAGCTTTCTGTCAGGCTTAATATATAAAGGAAACCTATTTCCCAGATTTTCACCCATTGCATAATCCAGGTATTTTTCCATTCCACTTGCTACTTTATTAAAACCTGCATAAACCCGAGCTTCGCAGAATCTTGCAGCACCAAAACTTTTTGGATTGTACGCAGCAGCAAAACTAAATTCTTCATGTTTTAAATTGTCATCAATAAATCCCATTTCCTTTGCAAAAGTGATAAGGTCTTTATCATATATGCAATCAAGTTCTGGTAAATACAAGTATTTATCGTTGTTTATGTATTTTGTTGATATAGAATTCTTTTTATTTTCTTTAGGGAAATTAGTAATTCTTGCGTGGTTTGCATGACCTGATATAAATCCGTCAGGAATTTTTTGTGCTACCCAAACGGCTCCTTTCTTACCATGATCTTTACCAATAAGTTCTAAAATCCATACTTCGTTTTTATCAGCAATAGTGAACGATTCTCCTGAACTTGCATAACCATAGTTTGATACTAAAAAATGAAATGTTCGTATGGCTTCGCGAGCATTGCTTGCACGTTGTAAACTTAACCATATTAAGCTGCCAACATCAATTATAGCTGTACTGTCAATACATTCAGATCTGCCACCCCATGTTGATTCGCTGATAACTACCTGATGTTCGTTCATATTGCCAATTACACGGAATGTATGATTTACTTGTGGGATAGTTCCTAATTTTTTACCTGTTATCCAATCAATTATTTCTACCTGAGTATTTGCAGCATGGTCTTTTGCTGTCCAAAAATAGAGTGCTCCATAAATATCATGCGAATCACATGCATAAGATGTTATTACTGAACCATTGGCAGAAGCACCTTTTGTTACCATGAAGTTGGTGCAAGCATAGCTGGTTTGTATAAAAAGGGAAAGAGCAATTATTATAGATAAGATAATATTTTTCATGATTCGAGTTTTTTTGTAAACGAGAAAAATATTAAAAATATCAGGAAATACAAATATTTTTCTGAATTATATAAAATTCTTACAGCTTTGAAATAATGTGGTGATACATTTATACTATGACTACGGGACGATTTTTATTTCGGAAATACAGGTATCATCCCATTTGGACCCTTTGTAAACTTCAAGGATTGTAATTTTGATTGTACTCATATAGACTGGTTTATCGAATTTTAGATATTGCATAACTATGGTGTCTTTTAGAGCATATGTACGAACTTGATTCCCATATTCCAATCTGAGTTTTTTTACCCGGTTATTTTGTTTGAAAATATCATTATTTTTTGCGTATCCGTTTATGATACCTATTTTTTCAATTTCATATGGTCCTTCGCCCATAATCCCAAAAGGTGGAGCTATGTCCATTTTAATAAATTCATTTATCCCGCTATCGTTTTTGCCTTCAACCCAGGCTGTTTCCGGTCGTTCATCAACAATATTCCAAACCGAATAACGGTCGTTTTTATCTTCAAGTTCTGAACTGGCAGAAAGCCTTCTTACCAGCAGTGGAGGTCTGGAAATTTCAATATCAAAATCAGGTTCAATATCAGTAAAAACCATTTTGTAGATACCTTGTTCAATAATATAATTGCCAGGTGAAATAGATAAACTGTAATATTTAGTATCAACCTCTTCTATGATTTCCCCATCAGATTCATATTCGTAATGTAAATATGAGGTTCTGTTTACTATTTGGTTTTTGGGTACTTTTAAATCAATAAAAACAGAGATTGTGTCAATTTTCCCTTTCCATGAAGCACCTGTAGTTAAAATGTAAATTGCTTTAAAAGAACCATCTTCAGAAGATTCAATATTATCTTGTGTATAGGTGTTAGTAATATGCTTGGTTTCTCCTTTATTAAAATGTACTTCAAAACACTCATATAAGCTTTTAGTAGATTTATTCTTCTGATTTTCCTCATCTTTTCTGAATACTTTTAGTTCCGTATTTCCTTCAAAAGCTGAGAAATCATTTATTCCATAAACTGTTTCGTTTGGTGTTCCAAAGGTCCTTTTAGAATTCGGGAAACCCATAATAACAGTTTGTTCATCACCGGTATTTACAAAAGTATATTCCACTCTGTATTGACTTTTATTCTCGTAAAGAGTGATGTAAATCTGTTCATTTTTCATTTTTACGAACTCACTATTCATGATTTTAACATTGCCGCTCGGAGCAAATACCATATTAGCTGAATCAGCCATAAGTTCTGTCGGATTGTAAACTAACATAGTTAGCAGAACAATAATAAATAAGGTAATTTTTTTCATGACAAGGATTTTTTATATTAATATGTACAATTTACGGGTAATTGTAATACAAGTCAAGAAAGCTCTTCTTTTGTTCGAAGAAATTTTTGTCATCAGAATAATACCAATTATTCATTATAGTGTCGTATAAAGAAATTAAATTATTTTTTTCATTTATGAGGTATGAAATATTTGCATAGCTAAAGCTACGGAAATTTTTTCTACCGAAGTAAACGGGGAAAAGAAGTAATTTATATGCGACAATATGGTGTATAAATGGTATAAGGTAGTGAATTGTAATCAGGTTATTTTTATTCAGGTTTCTATTTTTTGTATAAAAAAAGGCTGTCTTTTTTGACAGCCTCGGGATAGTATAGATTATTTTATTATTTATTCAAAAAAGTTCTTCATTTTTTCGAAGAAATTCTTGTCATCAGAAGTTGGTTGAGGTTGAAAATTATCAGAATTGCCAAGTTGTTGAACTTGTTTTTCTTCTTCTTTCGATAAGTTCTTAGGAATCCAAACATTAATATTAGCTAATAAATCGCCTTTACCATAACCATTAACTTCTGGTAATCCTTTTCCACGTAATCGCAGTATTTTGCCGGGTTGTGTTCCCGGTTCTATTTTAATTTTCACTTTCCCGTCAACGGTTGGGATTTCCACTGTAGAACCTAAAGTAGCTTCTGCAAAATTCAGGTATAATCCGTAAATCAAATCATTACCATCCCTAATTAAATCAGGATGTTTTTCTTCCTGAATTAGAACAATTAAATCGCCGTTAATACCACCGCGTCGTGCAGCATTCCCTTTTCCACTAACTGAAAGTTGCATTCCTTCCGCTACTCCGGCAGGAATATCCAATGAAATTACTTCAGCATCTTGAACGATTCCTTCACCATGACATTTTGTGCATTTATTTGTTATAACTTTCCCTTCGCCACCACAAACATGACAGGTCTGAGTAGTTTGCATTTGTCCGAGAAAAGTACTTGTTACTTTAGTAACCTGTCCCGCTCCGTGACAAGTTGAACAATTGCTATATGATGATGAATCTTTAGCTCCGTTTCCGCCACAGGCATCACAGGTAATATATTTATTAACTTTTATTTTTTTGTTAACACCATGAGCAATATCTTTAAGACTAAGAGTAACTTTTACTCTTAGATTTGATCCTTTATTTACTCTTCTGCCTCGTTGACGCGAGCTGCCATATCCACCGAAGCCACTAAATCCTCCAAATGAACCACCAAAAGCACCTCCAAAAATATCACCAAAGTTTTCAAATATATCTTCCATTGTCATTCCGCCACCAAAACCACCAGCACCGGCAGCACTACCAACTCCCGCATGTCCAAAGCGATCGTACCTGCTTCGTTTATCAGCATTACTTAAAATTTCGTAAGCTGCAGCAGCTTCTTTAAATTTCCCTTCGGCATCTTTATCGCCAGGGTTCTTATCAGGATGAAATTTTATAGCTAGCTTTCGATAAGCTTTTTTAATTTCTTCTTGAGAAGCACTTTTCGAAACCCCTAAAACCTCATAATAATCTCTTTTAGACATATTAAATCTTTTTCAGTATTTTATTTTATTCGCCAATTACTACCTTTGAAAAGCGAATAACTTTTTCATTTAAATAATAACCCTTTTCAATCACATCAACTACTTTCCCTTTTAATTTCTTGTCAGGGGCGGGAATTTTTGTAATGGCTTCGTGTAAATCTGTATCAAACTCTTTTTCTTTCGCCTCGATTTCTTTTACTCCACGTTGTTTTAAAAAATCTGCAAATTTATTATATATCAGTTGTACTCCTTCCTTTACAGCACTAATTTCTTTTGCCTGATCAATAGAACCTAAAGCACGTTCGAAATCATCCATGACAGGTAAAATATTAACCAGAATATCTTCGCCGGCAGTTTTGGTAAGTTCCATTCTTTCTTTCAAAGTTCTTCTACGGTAATTATCGTATTCTGCTGCTAAACGCAGGTATTTATCGTTTAGTTCTGCAATTTTTTTCTTAGCTATTTTATCTGCCCCAACGGTGGAATCAGTAGGTTTTTTAGCTTTTTTTGTTTTAGCACTGCCTGCCGGACCTGCCTTGCCTGCCTGTTCGGCAGACAGGCGGGTAGACTTCTCCTTTTGTTTTTTATTTTGCTGAGTAGCTTTAGTCTTTTTCTTTTCCTCTATGGTATCTTTCGTCTTCTTTGTCATTTTCGTCTTCTTTTGAAAATTGATTATTCGTTAATTTAATCGGCTTTATTGATATCAAAATTTTTGCCAAATAGATTTTTTACGTCAAATTGGCACGCAAAAATAATGTATAATAGAAAACCTGACAATGAAATACCAAATTAAATATAATTTCTAATCAAACTGGCAGTTAAATTTATTAATATATAGGGAATTGAGCATTGTAGTTTAGTTGGAATTATGGAATGATGGATTTAAATATTTTTATTTACATTATTCCAATATTCCATCTTTCCTGTTAATTCATCGGTCAAATTTTCTCAATATAATTTAACTTTACTTCATTAATTTATAAAGGCAGAGAGAGTGATTAATTTATTCGCTTAATGTCAGCTCCAATGGCATTTAATCGCGCATCTATATTCTGATACCCACGATCAATCTGGTCTATATTATGAATGGTACTTGTTCCATCTGCTGATAATGCAGCAATTAGAAGTGCTACTCCTGCACGAATATCAGGTGAGGTCATATCGGTTGCTCGTAACTGAATCTGATTATTTAATCCAATGATATTAGCTCTGTGTGGATCACATAAAATTATTTGCGCCCCCATATCAATTAATTTGTCCACAAAGAACAAACGGCTCTCAAACATTTTCTGGTGAATTAAAACACTCCCTTTTGCTTGTGTAGCAACTACTAGCATAACACTTAAAAGATCTGGTGTTAATCCCGGCCATGGAGCATCGGCTATTGTCATTATTGAACCGTCAATAAAAGTTTCTATCTGGTAATGTTTTTGTTCCGGAATAAAAATATCATCGCCAATTTTTTCGAGTTTGATTCCTAAACGCTTAAATGAATTTGGTATGATTCCC
>JAUVUS010000412.1 GCA_030600865.1 Bacteroidales bacterium
ATCATCGATGTTTCTTACACGCCAAATAAGGAAACGTTTTATCAATGATGAAATTACAGCCATGTTTTATATTAATTCTTAATTTTTTAACAAGAATGTAAAAAAACAGATTTTTTTTCAATATCCTATAAATAATTAACATTTATACTTAGAAACTATTTTGATTTTGTTTTTGGAAGATATTATGATGTATCAAGCAGGAAAACAAGGCGGATTTGACGCGAATAGTGGTTACTATTTAAGGAGAATTCAACGCAGGATTACTGTTTGAAACGCATAATAGACCCGAAGGATAAAATTAAAACAGTTTCTTATAAGTCATATCATATAAGTTTAATATATTTATGTTTGCAATAGTTTATAAAATTTACTGATGATAAAATTCGAAAAGTTTACGCTAAAAAATGGATTAAGAATTATAGTGCATCATGATCCATCAACAACTTTAGTAGCATTTAATATTTTATATAATGTTGGTGCCAGAGATGAAAACCCTGAAAAAACGGGTTTTGCACATTTATTCGAACATTTAATGTTTGAAGGGAGCATTAATATTCCCTCGTACGATGAACCATTGCAACTGGCTGGTGGAGAAAACAATGCTTTTACCACAAACGATATAACGAATTATTACATAACACTACCCAAAGAAAATATCGAAACCGCTTTCTGGTTGGAATCAGATCGGATGTCGGGCCTAGATTTTTCGGAACAAAAGCTCGAAATACAAAAAAATGTTGTTATTGAAGAATTTAACCAAAGGTATTTAAACCAGCCTTATGGTGATACATCATTATTACTAAAACCTTTGGCGTATAAAGTACATCCTTACCGATGGCCAACTATAGGTAAAGATATTGCACATATTAAGAATGCAAGTTTAGATGATGTAAAAGATTTTTTTAATCATCACTATGCACCTAATAATGCAATTTTGAGTATTGCCGGAAATGTTACTACAAATGAAATTGAACAACTGGCAAAAAAATGGTTTGGACCGATTGAAAAACAGGAAATTGCTTTAAGAAATATTCCACAGGAACCAAAACAAAATGAATCCCGAACACAAACAGTTGAACGAAATGTACCTTTTGATGCTATTTATAAAGCATTCCACATGAGTTCCAAAATGGGAAACGAATATTATGTAACGGATTTAATTTCTGATGTCTTGTCAAATGGTAAATCATCGAGATTATACCAGAACCTGGTTAAAAATAAAAAGTTGTTTAGCGATATTAACGCATACATTACCGGCGATATTGATGCAGGTCTTTTCATTGTTACCGGTAAGCTAATGAACCATGTAAAAATGGAAGATGCAGAAAAAGCCATTAATGAAGAACTTAATCAAATTACGACCGGGAACATAGATGATTACGAAATAGAAAAAGTAAAGAATAAGTTTGAATCAGTATACCAATTCGGGCAGATAAGTGCTTTGAACAAGGCTATGGATTTGGCTTATCATGAGCTTCTAGGCGATGCTGATCGTATAAATCACGAAGTTGAAAAATACAGAAGTGTTACCAAAAAAGAAATCATAACAGTAGCATCGAGTATATTCAGAGAAAAAAACTCATCTACGCTTTACTATTTATCTAAAAAATAATAGAATGAAGTTAAACAGAAAGCAACAACCTAAATTTAAAAATATAGAGAATATAAATATTCCTGTTCCTGAAAAAATAAATCTTGACAATGGAATTGAAACCTATATTATAAATGCAGGAACACAGGAGATTATTAAAATAGATATAATATTTAACGCCGGAAGCTGGTATCAGGAAAAACCTCTGATTGCAACCATTGTAAATGAGATGCTCACTGAAGGAACTAAAAGCCTGACATCCCAACAAATTGCTGAAAAACTGGATTATTATGGAGCCTTCATTCATCCCAACCCAACCAAAGATTTTGGAAACATTACTTTGTATACACTTAAGAAATATTTACCGGAAACAATAAAAATTCTTGATGATATTATTAAAAATCCTATATTTCCTGAGGATGAACTAAAAACTTTTCTGAGCAAAAGAAAACAACAATTTCAGATTGAATTAGAAAAAGTTACAAATATTGCACGTCGCGAATTCAACGAACAACTTTTTGGCGAAAATCATCCTTATGGAAAAAAAACAAAACCTGAAGATTATGATCTGGTTAATCGTAAAGATGTTATTCAGTTTCATAAAAGGCTTTACCATTCAGGAAACTGCAAAATAATTCTGTCAGGCAAAATTGATGATTCTGACATTAAGCTTCTTAATCAGTATTTGGGAAGTAAGGACTGGAGCATAAAAACTGAAGCTAAATCATTAAATTTTGATATAACATACCAGCCTAAAATGGAATCGTTTGTTGAAAAAGAAAACGTAACACAATCTGCCATACGTTTAGGGGGAATAATTATCAACAAAGATCATCCCGATTATCATAAATTAAATGTGGTTAATACTATTTTAGGCGGATATTTTGGCTCACGTTTAATGAAAACCATTCGCGAAGAAAAAGGATATACTTATGGAATTAGTTCGGTTTTGGTTTCATTAAAACATGCCGGATATCTTGTAATTTTATCTGAAGTCGGAGCCAATGTTGCAAAAAATGCCATTGCTGATATTCTGATTGAAATTAAAAAACTAAGATTAGAGAAAGTTAGCCAACAAGAACTCGATCTGGTTAAAAATTATATGTTTGGCGATTTGCTGCGATCTTTTGATGGCCCATTTGAAATATCAGCCAGCTTTAAAAGCATTATTGATTTAGGACTCGATACTAATTATTATGATAAAGCTATTGAAACCATAAAAACAATAACTCCTGATGAAATAATTCTTATGGCAAATAAATATCTGCAAGAAGATACTTTAATTAAAATTATAGCAGGTAAATACAATTAATATCCTTATTTTCGTTTATAGAATTGTATTACATAATTATGCAAAAATTATTATTTTCAATATTGTTTCTGGTTATTTTGGGTATTAGTTCTGAATCAATACTTGGTCAGGAACCATC
>JAUVUS010000387.1 GCA_030600865.1 Bacteroidales bacterium
ATATTTTCGAGATTCATATATAGTTTTATATTTCAAATATAATAATCGTAAAAATGTATACCTATACCCGGTATTATCTTTTAACTCATTTTAACATTTACATTACCACTTTCTGATACCGATTCTAATTTTACTCTTTTGATTTTTCCTACAAGAGATTTATCATATAGAGTTTCAATTCTTATATAATTACCTGTAAATCCATACATTAAATCATTCTTTTTATATGCTTCAAACAAAACTTCTGCTTCTTTTCCAATATTCTGTTTGTAAAAACCAGATTGCTTTTTTATGGCAAGCTCCCGTAATTTTTTACTTCTTTTTGTAATAATATTTTTAGGATTTTTTTCATCAAAATTAGCAGACTTTGTATTAGGCCGTTCGGAATATGAAAATACATGATAAAAAGATGCATCTAAATCAGTAAGAAATTTATAAGTGTCGTTAAAATCGACATCTGTTTCTCCCGGAAAACCAACTATAACATCTACTCCGATAAATACGTCAGGCATGAGTTTTTTTATCTTATCAACACGCGATTTTAAAAGTTCACGCTTATAGCGCCGTTGCATTTTTGCAAGGGTTTTATTGCAACCTGATTGTAGTGGAATATGGAAATGATGTAATATTTTTTTTGATTTTGCGACTAATTCAATGATTTCATCTTTCAATAAATTAGGTTCTATAGATGATATTCGAATTCTTTCAATTCCGTCAACTTTTTCGAGCGATTTTATTAAATCAAGAAATGTTTCATTAGTTGATTTTCCGAAATCACCAATATTTACACCTGTTAAAATAATTTCTTTAATACCTGATTCTACAATCTCTTGTGCTTGCTGTACTAACTCCGATATTGCTTTGTTTCTGCTTTTGCCACGGGCTAAAGGTATTGTGCAATAAGTACAGGAATAATCACAACCATCCTGAACTTTTAAAAATGATCTTGTACGATCGGCTTCGGAATGTGATGAGTCGAATTGATCCACTTCCTCAATTTCACAAGAATAAATCTCGGGTGTTTTATTTTTTTGTAAATTATTCAGGTGTTCAAGAATATTAAATTTTTCTTTTGTTCCAAGAACTAAATCAACACCTAAGTTTTGTGCTATTTCTTCAGCTTTTAATTGCGCATAACATCCCACAACTGCAATAAATGCATCGGGGTTTTTATTTTGAATCTTTTTTATTGCCTGTCTACACTTTTTATCGGCTTGTTCCGTAACCGAACAGGTATTAATAACATAAATATCAGCTTCGGAATTAAACCCGACAACATCAAATCCTTTTTCTTTAAAATTTCTGGAAATGGTTGATGTTTCTGAAAAGTTGAGTTTACATCCCAAAGTGTGAAATGCAACTGTTTTTCCTTTATCCCCTGAATATCCCATTTTAAACCTTTTTTCAGGGTGCAAAGTTAAATTATTTAATTTGAATTTGATTAATACCATTTATTATTCAAAACCTGCCCGTCCGGTGTAACCTGTCTGCCGAACAGGCAGGCTGCCTAGAGTTGGCAGGCGGGTGCCATATTTGTGAAAAACAAATAATAACGGCATTTAACATTCTAAACTTCAAAACACCATACTATATGCGACATTTTGAAGAAGAATTAGTATAATTTGTTTCTTGTGATAATCTTTTAAAGTTGTTTTATAATACCAAGTCTGGAGCAATCGTTTAATGAATATTTTTAGGATAATCAAAAAATGACTCCAGAGCTTTAACCTGATCAATTTCTGACCATGAGTTTATTTCAAATTTTAGTCCGACAATTCCAGTAGTTGGGATATTATCAATTCCATTTTTAAGGAAATAATTTACTAAATCAGTAAATGTAGGATTATGGCCAAAAATCATTAAAGAATTAATACTGTTTACTGTTTGTTTGATAGTATCAAGTACAATATTTGTTTCTGCTAAATAGAAATTTTTGTTTACTATAATCTCGTTGTATGAAAAATTAAAAGTTCTGGCAAAAATTGTTGCAGAATGTAACGCTCTTACAGCAGGGCTCGAGATAATTTTTTCAGGTATTTTTTCTTGGTCCAATAAACGTTCGGCCATTGTATAACCATCATTAATACCTCTTTCTGTTAACGGTCGGTCAATATCAGAGATATCTCCATAATTCTGGATCGATTTACCATGACGGACAATATATAAATATTTATATGAGTTCATTTTCGCCAATCACTCGGTTAAAGTAAATCGCTTGCTAATTCAGATAGATAACTTCTTTCTCCTTTTACTAAATTAACATGAGCAAAAATATCTTGTCCCTTCATTCTGTCAGCAAGGAAACTTAATCCGTTAGATTTTGAATCAAGGTATGGAGAGTCAATCTGATGGATATCGCCTGTAAAAATTATTTTTGTTCCTTCACCCGCACGGGTAATGATTGTTTTTACTTCGTGAGGAGTAAGGTTTTGTGCTTCATCGACAATAAAGAACACATTCGATAAACTTCGACCACGAATATATGCCAGTGGAGTAATTACCAATTTTTCCGCCTTTTGCATTTCCTCTATTTGCATGTATTCTTTGCTTTGAGCTTTAAATTGATTTTTTATTACAGTTAAATTATCGAAAAGTGGTTGCATATAAGGAAGAATTTTTTCTTTTACATCTCCTGGCAAAAACCCTAAATCTCTGTTTGCCAGAGGAACAATTGGTCTGGCTAAAAGAATTTGATTAAACTTTTTTTCCTGATGTAATGCTGCAGCAAGAGCCAATAAAGTTTTACCGGTTCCGGCTTTACCTGTAAGTGCAATTAATTGAATGTCGGCTCTTAATAATGCATCTATAGAAAAAGTTTGTTCTGCATTTCGGGGATCAATACCATAAGTTCTATGTTTTTCAACTCTTTGTAAAACCTTCTCAAAAGGATCATAATGAGCCAAGGCTGAAGATTTCTGACCTTTTAGAATAAAATATTGATGTGGTAAAGGTTTTAATTTAAACTTACTAATTGGAATTCCTTCATGCGATTCGTAGAATTTTGAAATTAGTTGATCATCAATATTATCAAGAGTTTCTATATCCTTATGTATCTTTTCTATATCAGCAATCTGATCATTTTTATAATCCTGAGCAAGAATGCCTAGTGATTTAGCCTTCATTCTCAGATTAATATCTTTGCTAACAAGGATAACTTCCTGGTCCTGTTTCTTTATTTTAACATCTTCGGCTATAGCTAAAATTCTATGATCAGGAGTTGGTTCCGGGAAAGATACTTTAAGTTGATCAGAATATGCCTTCCCTGTTTCTATTGATAATTTGCCTAATCCTTTACCTAAAGATATACCACCATTAAATAAGTTGTCGCCCGATAATTTATCTAACTCACG
>JAUVUS010000252.1 GCA_030600865.1 Bacteroidales bacterium
GATAGAATAATATTCTGTTGGATAATATTCCGTTTAGTATCTAAATTGTTGAGACGTCCTGCAAGGAGCTACTCAGCAATTGACTGATTAAAAAGAATGTAAACGTTAAAAAAACAAACAAATGTCAAGAACAAATTTTAATGAATTATTAGAAGCAGGTGTTCATTTCGGACACTTGAAAAGAAAATGGAATCCTTCAATGGCTCCTTATATTTTCATGGAGCGTAATGGAATTCACATTATTGATTTACAAAAAACTGAAGCAAAATTAAACGAAGCATGTAATGCTTTAAAACAAATTGCTAAATCAGGTCGAAAAATTTTATTTGTTGCTACAAAAAAACAAGCTAAAGATATAGTTTCAGAGAAAGTTCAAAGTACTCAAATGCCTTACGTAACAGAACGTTGGCCCGGCGGTATGTTAACAAACTTTCCAACCATTCGTAGAGCTATTAAGAAAATGTCTTCCATCGACAAAATGAAAATAGATGGTACTTTAAATAATCTTGCAAAAAGGGAAAAATTGCAAATTACCCGTCAAAGAGCTAAACTTGAAAAAATGTTAGGCAGTATTTCGGATATGACAAGACTTCCTGCTGCAATGTTTATTGTTGATGTTTCAAAAGAACATATTGCAGTAAGAGAAGCAAAAAGACTTAATATTCCTCTTTTTGGAATTGTTGATACAAACTCGGATCCAATTCCGATTGATTTTCCTATCCCTGCAAACGATGATGCTTCAAAATCAATTTCATTAATCTTAGATAAAGTTACTGATGCTGTTAAGGAAGGATTAGAAGAAAGAAAAATGGAGAAGGAAAAAGAAGGTTCTGCAAAAGAGAGTAAAAAAGGAACTAAAGAGCCAATTGTTGATGCTAAAAAAACCAGTGCCAGAAAAACAGAAGAAACTCCTGCTGAGGAATCTGCTGATTCTGCCGGGAAAGAAGCTAAAAAGCCTGTAAAGAAGGCCGAAGCTAAAGAAGAAAAAGCAAAAACAGAAGCTAAAAAATCTGCAAAGAAGGAAGTAGCAAAAAAAGAAGAAAAGGTTACACCTGCTAGTCCAACAGAAGAGAAAGATACAAAAGAATAATTAATTCAAAACAGTAAAAAATTAAGAAAATGGCTCAAATAACTGCATCTGAAGTAAATAAATTGAGGAAAATGACTGGTGCCGGAATGATGGATTGTAAAAAAGCACTGGTTGAAGCTGAAGGAGATTTCGATAAAGCACAACAAATCATTCGTGAAAAAGGCATGGCTGTTGCAAACAAGCGTTCTGACAGAGAAGCTAGCGAAGGTGTTGTTTTAGCAAAAGTAGACGGAACAAAAGGTGCTATTATATCATTAAATTGTGAAACTGATTTCGTAGCTAAAAATGAAGATTTTGTAAAATTAGCTGAAAATATCCTTGATAAAGCTTTAGAAAATTTACCAGCAGACCTTGAAGGTTTAAATAACCTTGAAATTGATGGAGTAAAAATTTCTGATAAAATTATTGAACAAACAGGTGTTATCGGCGAAAAAATTGATTTAAAATATTTCGATAAAATTGAAACAAAACAAGTTTCAGCCTACATTCATAGCGATAAAAAATTAGCTACTCTTGTAGGATTATCCAAATCGGGTATTGATGAGCAAGTTGGAAAAGATATTGCTATGCAGGTTGCTGCTATGGATCCAGTTGCTGTTAACAAAGAACAGATTCCTCAGGATACTATTGAAAAAGAACTTGAAATTGGAAGAAATCAAGCTATAGCCGAAGGAAAACCAGAAAACTTAGTTGATAAAATAGCTCAGGGTAAATTAAACAAATTTTTCAAAGAAAGTACTTTACTTAGCCAGGCTTTCATTAAAGAAAGTAAAATATCAGTTCAGCAATATTTGCAACAAACTGATAAAGACTTAACAGTTTCTGGTTTTAAAAGATATTCAATTAAGCAATAATCTTGTTTATCATAAATTTATAAAGGGAGTTTGTTTTGAACTCCCTTTTTTTATTTTAATTTTATCCAAAATAATTCTTACCATGAAAATAGTAATTCTGGAACCAATTGGCATAATTAATGAAAAAATTAATCAACTAGAAACTGATTTTAAACTATTAAACCATGAGTTGACAACCTATACCAACCGTCCTGAAAATGATGCTGAAATTATTGCCAGGGCTCAATATGCCGATGTAATTATATTAAGTAATTTGCCTCTTTCAGAAAGTGTTATTAACAAATGTGAAAATCTTAAAATGATTTCAGTAGCTTTTGCCGGTGTTGATCACATTCCGATGGATTTGTGCAGAGAGAAAAATATTGTTGTTTCAAATGCTGCAGGATATTCGAATCATGCAGTCGCTGAATTAGCCATAGGATCAGCGATAAGTCTTTATCGAAAAATAATCTGGAGTGATTCCCAAACAAGGAAATCTTCTACACGGGAAGGCTTTTTGGGATTAGAATTATACGGAAAAACTTTTGGAATAATTGGTTTAGGTCAAATAGGACAAGAAACAGCTAAACTTGCAAACGCTTTTGGGTGTAAAGTTATTGCTTATAATCGGACAGTAAAAAACATCCCTAATGTAGATTTGGTTGAATTAGAATATTTATTAAAAGAAAGCAACATTATTTCTCTTCATATTCCTCTTACCGAAGAAACTCAATATTTGATTGGAGAAAAGGAACTTAAATTATTAAAGCCTACAACAATTTTAATTAATACTGCCCGTGGTGCTATTGTAGATTATCAATCTCTGGCAGCAGTTCTGAAAGACAAAAAGATTGCCGGAGCAGCCATTGATGTTTACGAAAAAGAGCCTCCTTTAGATAAAAATCATCCTTTATTTGAAGCTCCCAATGTTATTTTACTTCCTCACATTGGTTACGCAACCAAAGAAGCAATTGAATTACGAGGAGAAATTATAATCGAAAATATATACAAGTGGTTAAATGGTAATCCACAAAATATTATGAACTAAAATTTTTACTTCATGGATGATTTTGAACTGCTAAAGCAAGAAGTTAACCAGTGTACAAAATGTGCATTAAGTAAAACCAGAACAAATGTTGTTTTTGGTGAAGGCTCACAAAATGCCGGAATAATGCTTATTGGTGAAGGCCCGGGCTATTACGAGGATCAACAGGGACGTCCGTTTGTTGGCAAATCCGGTCAGTTACTTGACAAAATTTTAGATGTTTGTGGTTTTACCAGAAAAGAGCATGTTTTTATTGGAAATATTGTCAAATGCCGCCCTCCAAATAATCGAGATCCTTTGCCGGAAGAGAGAGAAAGTTGCCTCCCCTATTTATATAAACAAATTGAAATGATAGAACCCAAAATCATAATTCTTTTGGGAGCAACAGCTTTAAAAGGATTAATTGATCCAAATGCTAAAATCACGAAAGTGCGTGGAGAATGGTTAAACTGGAATGATCGATTGGTTATGCCTACTTTTCATCCATCGGCCCTACTTCGTAATGAGAAATTAAAACGACCTGTTTGGGAAGATTTTAAGAAAGTAGTAGCAAAATATCGTGAGCTAATCAATAAAGAGCATTATTCAAAGTATTGTTAAAAAGAGTAATCACATATTCCTATTAAAATCAGAAAAATTAAAACAAAAAAAGAGCTTGTAAATTACAAGCTCTAATCAAATATCTTGAATACTCTTATAATATCAGCATAGCATCACCATACGTTCCAAATCTGTATCCTTCTTTTATTGCAGTTTTATATGCATCTGCAATTAAATCAAACCCTCCAAATGCGCTAACCATCATTAATAGAGTTGAATATGGCAGATGGAAATTAGATATCATCATATTAGGAACCTTTACCTGGTATGGAGGAAAAATGAATTTATTTGTCCATCCGTCAAAAGGTTTTAGATGTCCCGTTGTAGAAACTGAAGATTCCAAAGTCCTTAGAACGGTTGTTCCTACAGCAATTACGTTTTGTTTCTTGTCTTTTGCTTTATTAACTTTTCTAACTGCTTCTTCTGAGATATAAATTTTCTCAGAATCCATTTTGTGTTTAGTAAGATCCTCAACATCTACTGATCTAAAATTACCTAAACCTACGTGTAAAGTTATTTCAGCAAAATCAATGCCTTGAATCTCCAAACGCTTTAATAACTCACGACTAAAATGCATTCCGGCAGTTGGGGCAGCAACAGCACCTTCATGTTTTGCAAAAACAGTCTGGTACCTATCACGATCTTCAGGTTCAACCTCCCTGTTAATGAATCTGGGTAGCGGAGTCTCTCCTAAATCATAAAGTGTCTTTTTAAATTCTTCGTACGAACCATCAAACAGAAATCTTAATGTACGACCTCTTGAGGTTGTATTATCGATTACTTCAGCAACTAATGAATCATCTTCGCCAAAATATAATTTATTCCCTATTCTGATTTTACGTGCAGGATCAACTAAAACATCCCATAATCGTTGTTCGCGACTTAACTCTCTTAAAAGGAAAACTTCAATTTTAGCTCCTGTTTTTTCTTTGTTTCCATATAAACGAGCAGGAAAAACCTTTGTATTATTAAACACCAGAACATCCTGATCATTTACATATTCAATAATGTCTTTAAAAATTTTGTGCTCAATTTTTCCTGTATCTTTATGCACTACCATCATACGAGCCTCGTCTCTATGAGCGGACGGAAATTTGGCAATAAGTTCTTTTGGAAGATTAAATTTAAACTTAGATAATTTCATTAATTTAAACTATTTATATGGTTATACATGAACGACCTGCTTATACGTGGCAATGTCGAATTGGTTACAAATTTGATAAAAATATTTCTAATTCTTCTATGGTTAAAGAGGAATCCAGCTTATAGCTTCCTATACGTGTTCTGATTAATTTTACTAAATGTCCTCCAC
>JAUVUS010000260.1 GCA_030600865.1 Bacteroidales bacterium
GATAGAATTACAGGGTATGATTTTTCTTGCACTGGAGTCTGGTTTTTAAATCCCAAGTCAACAATTGCATTATTTAATTGCTTCGATAAATTTAAATCTTCAAAAGTTTTCATCAACAAAATATTTTTGCAAATGTAACATTTATCGCCAATATGATTGTGAGATAATTTATTTATAGAAAGAAATTACTAAAACGATGAATAAACATTTTGTACTTATCAATGCCGAATTTATTTTACTTTTGTTAAACTTGTAGAAACAAATTAAGTCAAACTCAAAATTAGATTCCTGCCTGTGCAGGAATGACAAAAAAAATAGATATGAAAAAACTAAACTTTATCCTTATTCTGACAATTATGGTGCAATTGTCATGGGCACAAAAATCTATTGAAATGAATAAGTGGATGATCACAAATTCACAAAAAATAAATTTGCCAGCATTTTATGATGTTGAAAATATTGATGGAGACACTTTTAAAACATCCGATTTATTGAACAAAACCAAAGTTGATTTTAACGATAAATTGCTAATCTGGAAAAATATTGAAGTTAATGTCGATAGTATTATTTTAAATCAAGCAACTAAAAGCAATTTGGTATTATTAAAGAATTATTTATCTGTTGATCGATGGACGCAAGGCTCATTGTATATAACTTTAAATGCTATTTACGAAGTTTATTTAGATGGCGAACTTATTAAAACAAAAAAGAATGCCGACCTAAGTTCCAATATAATAGATGTAAAACTCGACCGTGGAAATCATCAAATAGTAATTAAGCTTTTAACAAGCGATAAAGTTTTAAAACTTCAGTCTGAATTCACGTACGGTGAAGAGTTTTCGGATTGCAATGCAACTGTTAGTTTAAACCCAAAAAGGTATTTTACCATTAATGATGTATTGGAAGGTAAAAATGTTTCATCGGCACAAATTTCATCAACAGGGAAATATGTTTTGATTAATTATTCTGAAGTTGTTCATGACAGCGGGAAAAGTAAAAAATACTCTGAAATTTATGATCTTGAAAAACAAAAGAATATCACTGTTTTAAGAAACAAAAACATTTCGAATGTTAAATGGTTGCCACGAACAGATAAATTATCTTATGTTTCTGTATTCGAAGAAAAATCAGAAATTTTTGTTTACGATATTTTAACCGGAAAAGAAAAATCCATTGCTAAAGGAATTAAAGATTTATCGCGTTATACCTGGTCGCCAACCGAAGATTATATTATTTATTCTGAATATATAAAAGCTAAAAAGCCGGGTGATTTAAAACGAATTTACGGAAATGAAGACAGATTACCCTATTTCCGCAATCGCTCATTTTTACATAAAATTGATATCAAATCCGGAAATATAACTCAAATAACCTCAGGAAATCTTTCTTCAGGTTTACATGATATTAAACCTGATGGATCGAAGATTTTATTTTCTGTTTCTGAAATGGATTATTCTGAAGTGCCATTCCATAAACAAAATCTTTACGAAATGGATATTAAAACTAACGAATTGACAAGTATCTGGGAAAATAAGATTTATTCCGGATATGCTAAATATTCACCGGATGGTGCTAAACTTTTAGTTCAGGGGGGACCGGAATGTTTCGGAGATATAGGAGTAAATGTAAGCGAAGGAAGAATACCAAACAGCTATGATTCTCAACTTTATATTTTTGATTTAGCAACAAAACAGGTTGAGCCTATAACAAAGAATTTTGATCCGGCAATTGGTGATGCCTACTGGAGTACGGATAATCATATTTATATGTCTGTAACTGATAAAGATTATGGGAATCTTTATAAATACAGCTTTAAATCAAAATCCTTTGAAAAAATCAACCTATTAGTTGAAGTTCTGGGAGATATTGATTTTGCATACAATAAACTAAATGCCGTTTACACCGGTACAAGTATTTCAACTCCTAAAAAACTTTATACACTCGATTTTAAAAAAGCCGTGCCTGACGGCAGGCAGGAAACAAGCACTATGCTTTCTTTTCCTGAAAAGGAGAGATTTGCTGATATTCAATTTGGAAAAACCGAGCCCTGGAATTTTGAAAATAAAAATGGAACAACTATTTATGGCAGGGTTTACTATCCACCAAATTATGATGCTACAAAAAAATATCCTGTAATAGTGAATTTCTATGGAGGCACATCTCCAATTGAAAGATCTTTTGGAGGAAGATACCCAATAAACAACTGGGCTGCCGGAGGATATATAGTATATGTTCTGCAACCAAGCGGAGCTACCGGATTTGGCCAGGATTTTTCGGCTTTACATGTTAATGGCTGGGGTTTCGATGCCATTGATGATATTATTGATGGAACAAAGAAATTCTTAGAATCATTCCCAAATGCAGATTCTGAAAATGTTGGATGTATTGGAGCATCATACGGAGGATACACGACTATGCTAATTCAAACCAGAACCGATATTTTTAAAACTGCTATTTCGCATGCTGGGATTAGCTCTATAACAAGTTATTGGGGAGAAGGATATTCGGGATATTCATACAATACCGGAGCTGCTAAATTCAGTTATCCATGGAACAGAAAAGACATTTATGTTAATAACAGCCCTGTTTATAATGCTGATAAATTTCAGAATTCAATTCTTTTATTACACGGAACTGATGATACAAATGTTCCTGTTGGTGAGAGCTTACAATACTATGCAGCATTAAAACTTTTAGGAAAAGATGTTGAAATGGTATTAGTTGATGGACAAAATCACTGGATATTAGATTACAAAAAACGAATTAAATGGCATTATACTATAATGTCGTGGTTTGATATGAAATTAAAAAATCAACCACAGCAATGGGATGATATGTATCCGGAGAAGAATTTGTAAGATAGACTTTAGCTGTTAGCTTTTAGCCTCTGGCTTTGAGCTAACAGTCTTTATACCCCTTCAATAGAAATTTAAAACTCCCAAGACCCCCAATTATTTAATGCTTCTTTACTTACATTAACCTGAGGGTTTTGTTCTTTATAATTAATATCTGAGGATGTTAACGGAACTATCTTTTTCAAATATTCAGCCATCTCACTATATGTAATTTCACCTTTTGACTCCTGAAGTTTTTTTAATAAGAAATAAGTAAAAATTCCATGTTGTTTATCATTATAGAATAATGATTCCTGTTCACCAGTACTTGCAGAAAATACAACTAAATTACCTTTATCCAAAATTTCCTCTTTAGGCTTTACCTTCACCCCCTTGGCTGCTAACAAGCCTTGATTTCTACCACCACCACTAAAACAAGCATCTAAAATAACTGTAACTTTTTGTGTTTCAAATTCTGTAAGATCGCTATACAATTTTGATAATTTAATGCCATCTTTAACTGATGTGCTACTAATATCTACCGGCATTATATAAGCCTCCTGAGTTTGTAAGTCAGGAAAACCATGTCCCGAAAAATAAAAAATGAGTTCTGCTTTTTCAGAACTATACTTTGCTTTATTTATTAATCTTATTAATTCTCTTTTAATTTGAGAACTAATTGCATCTGTAACCACGGTAATATTTTCCTTTGGAATACCCAATGTTTTTTCTGCATATTTTGCAAAAGTTACCGCATCATTTCTCGCATATTTAACATTTGATTCTGAACTTAGATTATTTTGATATTTTGTGTAATCTTCATTTCCTATTACTAATGCGAATGTATTGGCTCTCATCTTTTTTGTGTCTGGAATATTTATATCAACATCTGACTTTCCTATTGTAATAGTTTTTGCTTTTTCAGAGGATTTCCCTGAAGCTATTGTATTCTCAGGCAAATTAATTTCAATATCTTCAAATTGTAAATTAAGTTTAGTAGAACTAAAAGCAACATCTTCTTTGCTATCATAAACATATGTTTTCTTACTTCCCGGATTGATTAATTCCAGATGTAATAATGCAAATTCATCATTCTTATTAAGTGTAAAATTTTTATTTGCCTGAATTATTTTTGAAAAATTTTCATCAAAACTTGGAGCTTCATCAATTGGAACTTTAACAATAATTGATTTTTTATTACTGAAAAAGATCTTGAAACTCTCATTATCTGCATCATACTGTACGAACTCTAAATTTAATTGAATTTCACTATTAGCTATACTATCTATCGCTTCTTGTGTAAATAATTCTATCATCTTATTTCTGGAATCTTCAGTTACTCGCTTTTTATAATCATCTGTTTTTTCGTATCTTCCTTTTTTCTGCCATTGGTTAATATTATTCTCAACAAAGTCCTTAATGATGCATGGATTTGAATGACATTTAAATAAAGATTGTCGTATTTCTGTAAATAATTCAACATATTCTTCATTTTTTATGGTAAAATCCTCTAGTTCCTTTTTTAAAAAAATATTTCTGTAAGATTTTCTTGTTCAGATGCACATCTCAAGTATTGCTTCATTTGTCCAATATTTCCTTTATCATAAAAATACAGGCTTTTTAATAAGCAAGCATTACCATTAACATTATTACATATTAATGAATTATTTAAATCTTTGTTATAATCTTTATCATTCATTATATATTTAGATAATGCAATATAGAAATATATATCGGACCTCTTTACATCATCCCTTTTTACTTCTTTCAAATTTAGTCCTTCTTCAAAAATGGCTAATGCTTCAAGATATTTACTTTTATTTAATTTGCGTTTTCCTTTTTCAACGACATCTTCATATGTTTGAGAAATACCTTGTTGATAAGAGAAAATAATTGTAAGAATTAATAAATATTTTATTGTTTGTATCATAACTTTTTGTTTTTTATTAATATTCTAAAATTAATAAAATATCCTTTTCAC
>JAUVUS010000174.1 GCA_030600865.1 Bacteroidales bacterium
AAAAATATTGCGATTAATTAAACAGAGTATGTTACTTTGTGTTGATTTGGATTTGTAAAAACGAAAAGTAGGAATAGTAATGAATCATGTGGAAAAAATAAAATCAGAACTCGAAAAAAGAGTGTTGGTACTTGACGGTGCAATGGGAACTATGATCCAACGTCATAAATTGAAGGAAGAAGATTATCGTGGTATACGTTTTAAAGACTTTGATTATGAGGTAAAAGGGAATAATGATTTATTGTCATTGACAAATCCTAAACTTATTGAAAATATTCACAAGGAATATCTTGAAGCCGGAGCAGATTTGATTGAGACTAATACCTTTAATGCAAATAAGATTTCATTGGTTGATTACCACATGGAAAGTCTTGCATATGAAATAAATTTTGAGTCTGCAAAAATAGCGAAAAGAGCAGTTGAAACATTTACAGAGCAAAACCCTGAAAAGGCGAAATTTGTTGTTGGTTCAATGGGTCCTACAAATCGTACCACATCAATGTCGCCAGATGTTAATGATCCCGGATTTCGTGCGGTTACTTTCGATGATATGAAAGAAGCTTACTATGAGCAAGCAGAAGGATTGCTTGATGGTGGTGCTGACGCACTTATGGTTGAAACTATATTCGATACTTTAAATGCAAAAGCGGCTTTATTTGCTATTGAAGAGTTATTTGAGAATAAGGGAGTAAAACTTCCTGTAATGGTTTCCGGAACTCTTACAGATGCTAGTGGAAGAACTCTTTCGGGGCAAACATTAGAAGCTTTTTACAATTCAGTATCACATATTGATTTATTAAGTGTAGGACTAAATTGTGCTTTTGGAGCCGAACAATTAAGACAATATATAGAGGAGTTATCGAAGATTTCAAAATTTCATATAAGTGCACATCCTAATGCTGGTTTGCCTAATCAGTTTGGTGAATATGACGAATCGGCTGAAGAAATGGGTGCTATTATTGAAGATTATTTAAAAAATGGTTTTGTAAATATTATTGGTGGATGTTGTGGTACTAACCCGACACATATTAAAGTAATTACTGAAATTGCAGAGAAGTATCCTCCACGAAAATTACCTCAAATAGAACCCTTGACTTGTTTAAGTGGCTTAGAACCTTTAACTTTTTCCAAAGAAAGTAATTTTGTTAATGTTGGAGAAAGAACAAATGTAGCAGGCTCACGAAAATTCTTACGATTAATAAAAGAAGAAAAATTTGATGAGGCTTTATCAGTAGCTAGAAATCAGGTAGAAAATGGCGCACAGGTAATTGATATTTGTATGGATGAGGCTATGTTAGACTCAGAAGCTTCCATGACGAACTTTCTGAATTTGGTAGCTTCTGAACCGGATATATCTAAATTGCCAATCATGATTGATTCTTCCAGGTGGAGTGTAATCGAAGCCGGGCTTAAATGTGTACAAGGAAAATCTGTAGTAAACTCTATAAGTTTAAAAGAAGGAGAAGAAGCATTTATTCGTTATGCTAAACTTATTCATAGGTATGGAGCAGCAACTGTCGTTATGTTATTCGATGAAAAAGGACAAGCAGATACCTATGAACGCAAAATTGAAATAGCCGAAAAGTCATATAAAATTCTTACCGAAAAAGTAGGTTTTTCTCCTGAAGATATAATCATTGATCCTAATGTATTAGCAGTAGCTACAGGAATTGAAGAGCATAATAACTATGCGGTAAATTATATAAAAGCAACAAAATGGATAAAAGAAAATTTGCCACATGCTAAAGTAAGTGGTGGTGTAAGTAATTTATCATTTTCATTCAGAGGAAATAATACTGTCCGTGAAGCAATGCATTCGGCTTTTCTATATCATGCTATTAATGCAGGAATGGATATGGGTATTGTAAATCCGGGTATGCTTGAGGTATATGATGATATTCCAAAAGATTTGCTTCAGTTGGTTGAAGATGTGGTTCTTAATAAAAGAAAAGACGCAACTGAACGCTTAATTGCATTTGCTGAAAAAATAATTGACTCAGATAAAAAAGAAGATAAAAAAGATGAGTGGAGAGAAAAGTCTGTCCAGGAGCGATTAACTCATGCTATGGTAAAAGGGATTACAGATTTTATTGAGGAAGATGCAGAGGAAGCAAGAAAACATTACGATCAATCACTTACAGTTATTGAAGAACCATTAATGGATGGGATGAATATTGTAGGCGATTTATTTGGCTCAGGAAAAATGTTTCTACCGCAAGTTGTGAAAAGTGCGCGTGTAATGAAAAAAGCAGTTGCTTATTTAATGCCATATATCGAAGAAGAGAAAAGACTTTCAGGAAATACAAGTGCAGCGGGTAAAATATTAATGGCAACTGTAAAAGGAGATGTTCACGATATAGGAAAAAATATTGTAGGTGTTGTATTAGCTTGTAATAATTATGAAATAATTGATTTAGGAGTAATGGTACCTGCCGAAAAAATAATTGATGCTGCAATAAAAGAGAATGTTGATATAATTGGATTAAGCGGATTAATTACTCCGTCATTAGAAGAAATGGTTCATGTTGCCGAAGAAATGCAACGAAGAAATGTAAATATTCCTTTAATGGTTGGAGGAGCAACAACATCAAAAATACATACAGCAGTAAAAATTACTCCTGCTGTTGAAGTTCCTGCTATTCACGTTAAGGATGCATCAAAAAGTGTTGGTGTTGTAAGGAATTTATTATCTGCCACTTTAAAACAAGATTTTTTAAAGGGAGTTACTGAAGAGTATAATTTATTAAGAGAGCAAAATTTAGCTAAGAAATCTGGAAAAACACATATTGATCTTGAGCAAGCCCGAAAAAATAAAGTTAATATCGATTGGGATAGATCGCTCATTTCTAAACCAACATCTATAGGAAATACAATATTAACTGCATATCCGTTAAAGGAAATTGCAAAATATATCGATTGGACATTTTTCTTCCATGCCTGGGAAATAAATGGTAAATACCCAAAGATTTTTGATGATCCTGTAAAAGGAGAAGAGGCAAAAAAAATATATGATGATGCCCAAAAAATGTTAAAACAAATCGTTGATAATAAAATGTTAACTGCTAATGCAGTATTTGGTTTGTATCCGGCTAATACTGTGGGCGATGATATTGAGATTTATAGTGATGAAAAAAGAGAAAAACCTGTAAATGTTCTTCATCATTTGCGAAACCAACAAATTAAAGAAGAAGGCGAATTTAATGCTTGTCTTTCTGATTTTATTGCACCAAAAGATAGTGGAATTAATGATTACATTGGAGCATTTGCAGTTACCTGCGGATTAGGTATAGAAGAGCATGTTCGTAAGTTTGAAGAGAACCATGATGATTACAGTGCTATAATGATTAAAATTTTAGCAGACAGGTTAGCTGAGGCTTTTGCTGAATTACTACATAAAAAAGTAAGAAAAGATCATTGGGCATATTCTCCAAATGAGAATTTAGGCGTAACAGAACTTATTCGTGAAAAATACAGGGGTATTAGGCCGGCACCAGGCTATCCTGCGTGTCCTGATCATACCGAAAAACAAATTATCTTTGATTTGTTGGATGCGGAAAAAGGTGCACAAATAAAATTAACAGAAAGCTTTATGATGTATCCGGGAGCATCTGTTAGCGGATTATATTTTGCTCACCCGGAATCAAAATATTTTAACGTACAAAAAATTAGCAAAGATCAAGTGGAAGATTATGCTAATCGGAAAAATATGACTGTTGAAGAAGTGGAAAAATGGCTGGCTTCTAATCTGAATTATTAGTTTACAAGGAATGAAAAAACTTAGAGAATTATTTGAGGACAAAAATAAATTTTTGATTGGAGCAGAATTAGTTACTACAAGGGGGATTTTACAACAAGAAAATAGTAATAAAATCTTAAAATATACCGAAGATTTAATTGCTGATGAAAGGATTGATTGGTTTTCTGTAACCGAAAATGCGGGTGGTAATATTATGTCTGCTCCTGATGGTTTAGGAAAGATAATTCAACAAAAAAATAAAAACACAATAATCCATATTACATGCAAAGACATGAATCGCAATGCCTTGGAGAGTCTTGCATGGAAATATGCCGATGATGGTTTTGAAAATTTACTGGCACTTTCAGGAGATTATCCTATTGATGGATATAATGGAGTAGCTCAACCGGTATTTGATTTAGATTCTGTGAGTTTGCTTCAAATGCTTTCTGACATGAATAAGGGACTTAGAGTAAATGGACGAAAGCCAAATTCATACATTGACCTTGATAAAACCAATTTCTTTTTAGGATGTGCCGTTTCTCCGTTTAAAACAACGGAAGCTGAGCAAATAATGCAATATGAGAAATTGAAACTGAAAATTAAAGCTGGGGCAAAATACATAATCCCTCAGTTAGGTTATGATATTAGAAAATCTCATGAATTAATTACATGGTTACGTGAAAATAATTTATCAATCCCCGTAATAGGAAACATATATAAATTGACCGGAGGAGTAGCAAATTTATTTAATAAATGTTTGATTCCGGGATGTAAAATTTCAGATGAGTTTTTGGAACGAATAAATAAAGAAAAAAAATCTCCCGATAAAGGAAAAAAATATTTTATTGATTTAGCAGCAAAACAATACGTGGCATTTAAGCAAATGGGCTATAAGGGAGTATATATTGGAGGGACTGATAAATACGAAGATTTTGCTGCTATAATTGAAAAAGCCGAAGAATTTAAGAATTCAGATTGGCATGATTTTATTCCGGAATTAACGAATCCTGCACCCAATGAATTTTATTTTTATTCTAAAGATCCCAAAACGAAACTATCAGATGTAAAGAATGTGAATACTCAAATTACTCAATATAAGAAATCAAATTATTCGAAACATGTAAATTTGGCTTATCGTTTTAATCGCTTCGTTCATACATTGCTCTTTAATCAAAAATCTCCCGGATTTAAGATTAGCACAGCAAAATATAAGCTTCTTGAAAAAAAATCTTTTAATGGATTAAGGCGATTTTTATATTTTAACGAAAGAATGATTAAAGCAGCACTATTTAATTGTAAGGAATGTGGCGATTGTTCTTTGCCTGATATTACTTATTTATGCCCTCAGTCGCAGTGTGCCAAAAATCAGAGAAATGGACCTTGTGGAGGTAGCACGAACGACAAATGTGAACTATCTGAAAGAAATAAGGACTGTATTTGGGTTAAAGCATATTCTCGAAATAAGTATTTTAATGGAAAAGAAACAGAACTTTTACCCCAAAAACCTGTTATTATAAATAATAAACTTAATGGAACATCAGGATGGGCAAATTACTATTTGGGACGAGACCATAATGCATAAACTTGCCTGCTGCAAGCAGAAATTAATCAAGAAGAATAAGTAAGTCTTAATATAAATAATATGAAACATCCATGCTAAGGAGTTAACACACAAGGATATGATTGAAGTTTTCTTTGCGTCTTTGCGTCTTTGCGAGAAATTTTTAAACAGATGAAAGTTACAGACATAATTAAAAATGCCAAAAAGCCCTTATTCACTTTTGAATTATTACCTCCTTTAAAAGGGCATAATATTGATACTATATATAATGCAATTGATCCTTTGATTGAGTTTGACCCGGCTTATATAAATATAACCTATCATAGCCATGATGTTGTTTATAAAGAACGAAATGACGGATTGCTTGAAAAAAAGATTATTCGTAAACGAACAGGAACGGTTGCTTTGTCAGCAGCCATTAAAAATAAGTATAATATAACTGTGGTTACACATCTTATTTGTGCGGGTTTAACAAAAGAAGAAACAGAAGATATTTTAATAGACCTTAATTTTCTTGGTATCCATAATTTATTAGTTCTAAGGGGAGACCCGCCTAAATCCAAACGAT
>JAUVUS010000433.1 GCA_030600865.1 Bacteroidales bacterium
GTGCAACATACGGATAATATGTGCAACACACGAACAGTATGAGAATCATACAAAAACAAAAAACACAATCCCGAAGGGATTAAACAATAATAACCGTATGTGCAACATACGGATAATATGTGCAACATACGGACAGTATGAAAATCATACGGAAATAAAAGGCACTAAAACCAGAACCCCAAAGGGGTTCAATAAACTATACTAATATGGCAACCTACACCCAAATACTATATCAAATAGTCTTCTCAACCAAAAACAGAGAAAAAATCCTCATAAAAGAACATCGTGAAAAGCTATACCGATATATCTGAGGCATTCTAAAAAACAAAAAATGTATTTTATACCGAATTAACGGAATAGAAGATCACCTGCATATTGCGACACATGTTCATCCAACGGTTGCAGTATCATCTTTAGTGAAAGACATTAAAGTATCATCGTCAATATGGATAAAAGAACAAGCTTTATTCCCCAATTTTACAGCATGGCAAGAAGGTTATGGTGCTTTTACTTATTCCATAAAAGCAAAAGAGGCATTGGTAAATTATATAAAAAGACAAGAAGCACATCATAAAACCAAAACATTTCGCGAAGAATATATCGAACTATTGAACGAACACGATATTGAATTTGATGAAAAATATTTGTTGTAATTTAGCTTTGACCTAGTTGCTAAATATCAATATATTAGAAACTTCTTTTCGTAAATTATTGTGTTGCTTTAGGTGCTTAGCGGATTTACTAACAGGCTGATAACAAGATTGCTAATTTTGAAGTATTTTATAAAATTAGCCGCTTAGCACTTTTTTAAACTAAACTCAATACATCTAATAATGTAAATATTTATTGATAAATTAATTAATTTATTAGTTTTGTAGTTCAATTTTTTACACAAAAACAATAAGATCTTATAGATATGGAAAACAAACTTCAGGAATTAACTCAGAAGCTTTATAACGAGGGGGTCGAAAAAGCTAACGAAGAAGCAGATAAAATACTTGCCGAAGCAAAATCTGAAGCTGATAAGTTAAAACAGATTGCCGAAAAAGATGCTCAAAAAATTATAGCTGATGCTGAGCAAAAATCTGTTGAGATCAAAAAAAATGTTGATGCTGAATTGAATCTTGCAGCAAAGCAAACAATCAGAACAGTAAAACAAAAAATTACTGATGTGATTGTCAGCAAAGTGATCGACGAGCCTGTTAAAAAAGCTTTTGACGATGAAGAATTCGTAAAGGAAATTATTGAAACAGTAGTTAAAAACTGGAACTCTCAGAAAAATGAAACAATAGATCTTTCTGTATTACTTCCTGCAGATCTTGAAAAAAAATTCGCAAAGTTTTTTACTGCTAAATCAGGAAAAGAATTAAATGCTAAGCTTGAATTAAGTTTTAGTGATACAATAAAAGGTGGTTTCAAAGTTGGGCCTGCTGATGGATCATACAAAATCAGCTTTAGCGAAGAAGATTTCGAAAACTTCTTCAAATCATACCTTCGTCCAAAAACTATTGAATTGTTATATCCGGGAGAATAGTTATGTTTCGTAATTATTATTACTATTTCGTAGCAGGATTACCAGATATCTTTTTAGATGATACTGATGTTCATTTTCAGATGCTTGATTTTAAGCACGAATTGAAAGAACATCTTCATCCGGAAGATTATAAACTGGCAGAACTGTTATTTTTACCTTATGATAATGAAAAACTTCTCCGTTTCCTGAAAGAAGACTACGAAAACCACAATAAGTTGGGAAAGTTTACAGTTCAGGATTTCGAACTTGAGTTTTCAGACGAAAGACAAGGGATTCTCCCACAATACATGTATGATTTTGTTGACTTGTATAAGGATGAAGAATTGTCTGAAAAGGTAGATAAGAGTTGGGAAAATGTTCTTGCCGAAATGTATTATGAATATGTTTTAAAAACAAAAAATAAGTTTTTAAAACAATGGTTCGGATTCAATCAAAATCTAAACAATATCTTAATAGGACATAATTGTCGAAAATTTAACCTTGAAGCCGAGAAACAGCTCAATGGCGATAATTTTGTAACAAAAGCAATACTAAAAAGTAATGCTAAAGATTTTGGTTTAGAAGTTGATCTTCCATTTGTTTCAGAAATCATAGCACTTGCTGAGAATGATAATTTATTGGCTCGTGAAAAAGGATTAGACCAACTTAAATGGAATAAGGTAGAAGAAATTACACTGTTCGATTATTTTACAATTGAAGTTGTATTGGCTTATACAATTAAACTCGATATGGCATATCGATGGTTAGAACTCGACGAAGAAACTGGCCGTCAGATGTTCAGCAAAATTATTGATGAATTAAAATCTGGTTTTGAATTTCCTAAAGAATTCGCATTAAATGGAAAAAACAAATAAAATGACAAAAGGAACAGTAGCGGGAATCATCGCAAACCTTGTATTCGTTGAGGTAGATGGACCTGTTCACCAAAATGAAATATGCTACATTGATTTAGCAGGAACTAAATTAATGGCTGAGGTTATCAAGGTTGTTGGTACTCAGGCATATGTTCAGGTATTTGAAAGTACCCGTGGACTAAAGGTAAACGATACGGCTGAATTTACCGGGCACATGCTTGAAGTAACCCTGGGGCCTGGTATCTTATCTAAAAACTACGATGGTCTGCAAAACGACCTGGATAAAATGGAAGGTGTTTTCTTAAAACGCGGAGAACACACAAATCCATTAGAAGTTGATAAAAAATGGGAATTTAAACCAATTGCTAAGGCAGGTGATGTTCTTGAAGCTGGTGGTTGGTTGGGCGAAGTTAAGGAAAACTGGATGCCTCATAAAATTATGGTTCCTTTTAA
>JAUVUS010000120.1 GCA_030600865.1 Bacteroidales bacterium
ACTTGATACAACCCGGTCTTTCATAAACGAATTTGAGGGATACAGGAAGCAGCTTGCACGTCCTTATCTTGTCGATAATATGGCAAATAAGAAGGTTATTAAGGAAGCGTATGAAAGAATGCAATATGAGATCAGGGCAAGCCATATTTTGATTAAACTTTCTTATGATGCATTCCCTGAAGATACACTTGCTGCTTATAAAAAAGCAATGGATATCCGAAGGAGAGTTTTAAAGGGAGAACCATTTGAGAGTGTAGCCAAAGGCAGTTCCGACGATCCTTCAGTTAAGAACAATGGTGGAGATTTAGGTTATTTTACAGTATTTCAAATGATCTATCCTTTTGAAAATGCGGTGTATAATTCTGAAATAGGGGAAATAACAAAACCTGTCAGAACCAGATTTGGTTATCATATTGTAAAAGTAACGGATAAAAGAAAAGCACGAGGGCAGATTAAAGTCGCTCATATAATGTTAACAGTTCCCCGAGGAACTACACCTGAAGTTGAAAAACAAAAGAAACAATTAATTAATGAGTTGTATCACAGAGTTAAGCAAGGTGATGATTTTTTAGAACTTGCAAAAGAGTATTCTGATGATAAGGGATCTGCAAGAAATGGAGGCGAATTACCTTGGTTTGGTGCCGGTAGAATGGTTGAGGAATTCGAAAAAGCTTCTTTTAAATTAAAAGTAAATGGGGAAATTTCACAACCTGTTCGAACAGGTTTTGGCTGGCATATAATTAAAAGAATTGATCGAAAAGAGATTCCTTCTTTTGAAGATGCTGTTGCTGAAATTACGAGAAAAGTGGGAAAGGATCAAAGAGCAGATATTGCACGTAAGTCGTTGATAAATAAATTAAAACTTGAATATAGTTTTATTGAAGAAAAAGAAAATGTTCCTGTTAAATATGATACTATTGAAAATGTTTTTGTTTTGAAACAAGAATATTTAATGCAGGGTGCTAGTTTAAACAAAACATTATTTTCTTTTTTAGATAAGATTTATCTGGAAAAAGATTTTGCCAAATTTGTAGAAAATAAAAAAAATAAAAAGAAACTTAAACCATATAACTATAAAGTTTTATATGAAGAATTTATAGAAAATGAAATTCTGGAAGTTGAAGAAACAAGATTAGAGGAAAAATATCCTGATTATAAGTATTTGTTAAAAGAGTATCATGATGGAATGTTACTTTTTGAAATAACCGATCAGAAAATATGGTCTAAAGCTGTTGATGATTCAGTAGGTATTAGAAATTTTTACAATACTCATAAAAAGAGTTATATGTGGGATGAAAGGTGGAAAGGATCTATTTATTTTTGTTCAAACGAACAGATACATAATAAAGTGTCGAAAATTGTGGTTAAGAAAAGTTTTGGAAAAAAAACTACAAACCAAGATTTATTAAAACAATTTAATACTGATGAGGAAGTTTTAAAGATTACTACAGATATTTTTGAACAGGGAGAAAATGAAGTGATAGATGATTTAGTTTGGAATAAAAAGCACATAAATATTAACAAACAATATGTAGTGCATAAAGGAAATAAAATTGCTCCTGAGGTAAAGGAACTTAATGAATGTAAAGGCTTAGTCATTTCTGATTATCAGGACTATTTAGATAATGAGTGGATGAAAAGTTTACGCGAGAAATACAATATAATAGTCAATAATTCAGTTCTATCATCTATAAAATAAATAGTCATGATAAATGTTAATTTAAAAAAAATGCTCGTATTATTATTGGTTATTTTTGCATTTTCGTGTAGCAAAAGCGATAATGAAATTGAAGATATACCTTTGGCAAGGGTGCATAATAAGTTTCTTTATGAATCTGATATTAAAAGCTTGTTTAATTCAAATATTTCAAAAGAAGATAGTATAGTTGTAGCTAGAAACTATATAAATGATTGGATAAAAAAGCAATTATTAATGCAAAAAGCTGAATTAAATTTAAATGAGGAAAGTAAAGATATTGAAAAACAAATTGAAGATTACCGGTCGTCTCTTTTAATTTTCAAGTATAAACAAGAGTTGATAAAACAAAAACTTGATACAATTATTACTAACCAGGAGATAGAAAATTATTATAGCGAATACTCAGGGAATTTTATACTAAATCATAACATTGTAAAAGCATTATTCCTTAAGATATCAAAAGAAGCACCTGAAAATGACAAAGTTAAGCGTTGGTATAAATCTAACGACCAGGAAAATTTGTCAAGATTAGAGGATTATTGTTATCAGTATGCTACAAAATTTGATGATTTTGATAATAAATGGATCCCTTTCAATAATTTACTGATCGAAATTCCGACAAATATTAATGATCAGGAAAGGTATTTAAGGTATAATAAATATATTGAAACAGAAGACGATTTATTTTACTATTTTGTTAAAATTAATGAATATAGTTTAAAGAGTACAGTTCAACCTTTGGAATACGCACAGTTAAAGATAAAAAGCATTTTGTTAAATAAACGAAAATTTACTTTTATTGACGAGCTTGAAAATACAATATATAATGATGCACTTAATCGTAACGAATTTATAATTTATTAAAATAATACAATATGAAAATTACTTTTTCAAAACAAATATTTTTTATTCTGGTATTTACTTTTTCTATTAATGTTGCCAACAGTCAGGAAAAAATGATGATTGATAGAATTGCAGCTACTGTTGGCGATAAAATAATTTTGCAATCAGATATAGAAAACCAGGTTTTACAAATAATGTCGCAGGGATATGCAATTTCTTCAGATATGGATTGTGAAGTGTTACATCAGTTATTAACTCAAAAATTACTGTTAACTCAGGCTGAGTTAGATAGTATTGAGGTTGGAATAAGTAGAGTTGAGTCCGAATTGGAGCGTAGATTAATGTACTTTGTCAGACAGGTTGGCTCTGAAAAGAAACTAGAAGAGTTTTATAACAAATCAATGATAGAGATTAAAGAAGATTTCAGGCCACTTATCGAAGAACAGTTGAAAACCCAAATGATGCAAAGCTCTCTTGTTTCTGGTATTGATGCTTCTCCAAAGACTGTTAAGAAGTTTTATAAAGATCTTCCTGAAGATAGTATACCAATGATTAATACCCAGTATGAAATTAATCAGATTTTAGTTTACCCATCACAAAACGAAGATGCAAGAAATGAATCAAGGGATAAGCTTTTAAATTTACGACAAAGAATTATTGATGGGGAAAGATTTTCAACATTAGCTGTTTTATATTCTCAGGATCCGGGTTCTGCAAGAAGAGGTGGAGAACTGGGGTTTAGATCAAGAGATGAACTTGAGCCGGAATTTGCAAAGGCTGCTTTTAGGTTAAGTGATGATGGAGGTATTTCCAGAATTGTTGAATCAGAATATGGATTTCATATTATTCAGTTAATTGCAAAAGAAAGTAACCAGGTAAATGTTCGCCATATATTAATTATTCCTGAAGTTAATATTGAGCAAAAGGTGGCTGCTAAAAATAAGCTTGATAGTATTTCAAACTTAATTAAGCTTGATAGTATAAGTATTGATAAAGCAGCATTAAGATTTTCAGAAGATGAGCAGTCGCGTTTAAACGAGGGTTTAATGGTTAATCCGATGACTGCTTCTACACAATTTGCCCTTGATGAGTTGCCATCTCAGGAGTATAATGTTATAAAAAAATTAAAAGTTGGAGAAATATCTGAACCATTCGAGTCGAGAGATAAAAACGGTAAGATTGCTTATAAAATTATTAAGATTAAAAACCTAATTGAATCTCATAGAGCAAATCTAAATGATGATTATGAGTTAATAGAACAAATGACTCTCATGGGAAAACAACAGGTAATTATTGAAGAATGGATTCAGGAAAAGAAAAAGAAAACCTATATTCATATTGACGAATCATTTTTAAAATGTGAATTTTTAGAAGACGGATGGATTAAATAAAATTGAGTTTAAAGTTCTGAGTTTGGAGTTTTTTTATTAGTGTCCCTGCCTGTCGGCAGACAGGTTTGCGACTTCGTGGTGAAAAATTAATTATTAATAATGAAACTATCTCTTTTTCGTATTATTCTACTATTCTTCTTTAGTACTTTATGTGCTCCCGGTATTTTTGCTCAGAAAAAGGAACAAATAAATATTCTAAATTCTAATTCATTCGAATATGACAAGAATATTGGGGAAGGCGTACGACGTTTTATTGGCGATGTAATATTTGAACACAATAATGCTACAATGTATTGTGACAGTGCTTACATCTACAGCGGGCAAAATTTAATTTATGCATATAGCAATGTGCATGTCAACAGGGGAGATACTTTACATTTGTATGGCGATTTTATGTTGTATAATGGAGATACCGATATCGGTAAATTTAGGAATAATGTCAGGTTAGAAGATAAGGAAACTACTTTATATACCGATTCGCTTAATTTTAATAATGCAACAAATATTGCCTACTATTTTGAAGGCGGTAAAACAATTAATGAGGAAAATACTTTAACAAGTGTAATAGGATATTATTATGCTAACGAAGATTTATTTTTTTATAAAGATAGTGTAGTTGCTATAACACCAGATTATACAATTTATACTGATACTCTAAAATATTATACCGAAGATAAGATTGCTTATTTTCTTGGTCCTACGAATATTTACAACGAAGAAAATCATTTGTATGCAGAAAATGGCTGGTATAAAACCGAAGAGAAAAAGTTTCAGTTTAATGAAAATGCACGATACCAGAATAAAGAGAAAATACTTAAAGGGGATAGTTTATATTACGATGAACTGAATGGAATTGGGATAGCAGTTCAAAATATTGAAATGATTGATACTGCTGAGAACATGATTTTGAAAGGGAATTATGCTTATTATACCAAAGAACCTGAAAGTTTTCTTGTAACTGACAGTGCCTTGTTAATACAAATTTCTAATTATACCGATTCCTTATTTTTACATGCCGATACCATTACTTCAAATTATGATACAAGTGGTTATAGGATTTTAAAAGCTTATCATAAGGTTAAAATATTCAGGGAAGATTTTCAGGCTCGATGCGATTCAATGGTTTATAATTTTCAGGACTCCGTAATTACAATGTTTACTGAGCCAATTTCATGGTCCGAAGGCAGTCAAATGACAGCTAAAAAGGTAGAAGTACACATAAAAGATGATAAAATAGATTTCTTTAAACTCATAAACACAGCTTTTATTGTTTCTCAGGAAGATACCTCAAGATATAATCAGATAAGAGGGAAGGAAATGGTAGGTTATATCCGTAATAATAAATTACATAAAATTGATGTTTTTGGAAATGGCCAAACTATTTATTTTACCGTAGACGAAAAGGAAAACGAAATTGTAGGCGTAAATTTTTCAGAAAGTAGCGATATTATAATCTATATGAAAAATGGTCAGGTTAGCAGAATTAATATGATAAAACAACCAACCGGTACTTTATATCCTCTTGGTGAACTTGAAGAAACTAAACTGAAAGGATTTCAATGGCTTGAAGACTTAAGGCCAAAATCAAAAATGGAAATATTCTTTTGGGAGTAAAAATATAAGGGACTTTTATTGAAGTCCCTTTTGTTATTCTAATATTCATCTTCGTTAAAAAAGAAATCGTCTTTACTTGGATAATCAGGCCAAATGTCCTCAATACTATCATAGATTTCACCTTCATCTTCAATTCCCTGAAGGTTTTCAATTACCTCTAATGGCGCACCAGAACGAATACCATAGTCAATAAGTTCTTCTTTACTTGCTGGCCATGGTGCGTCTTCCAGTTTTGATGCTAATTCTAATGTCCAATACATATATAATTAATTTAATTATACCCTTAAAATTTTGCAAATATAAAAATAAAATCTAAAAACAAAACTTTTTTTATTAAACTCTCGGTTTCCAAGGCGTTTCTTTAGCATATAAATCTATAGAAAGCTTTCGCGAGAGAACAAATAAATAATCAGATAGTCTGTTTAAATATTGAATAACTTTCTCGCTATATTTAAATTGGTCTTGTACTTTTATAGAAATTCTTTCAGCTCTTCGGCAAATATTTCTTGCAATATGGCAATATGAAACTATTGTATGCCCCCCGGGTAAAATAAACGATCTTAATGGAGGTAAATCTTTTTCCATCTTATCAATTTCTGTCTCTAAAGCTTCAATATCTCGATCATATATTTCAGAAATTTTGATATTGCAATTGTCGCAATCTGTCGCCAGGATTGACGCACATGTCATAAGCCTATCCTGAATTTCTATTAACTTCGATATCGCATGATCATCAATTTTTTGATCTCGTATTAATCCTATGTACGATATTAGTTCATCAATTGTGCCATAAGCCTCAATCCTGTCATGATACTTTGGAACTCTTGTTCCTCCAATAAGAGATGTTTCGCCTTTATCGCCTGTTTTTGTATATATTTTTGAGTTCATAAATGCTGTTTTATGAAAGTACGAAACTATTTAAAATTTGTTTAGATTTATTAACAAAAAATTAATTAAATGATGCGGGATTAAGATTTATTTCATCTGATTCAATCATACCATCCATTAAGCGAATAATCCTGTGTGCATGTTTTGCAATATCTTCTTCATGTGTAACAATAATTATTGTATTACCTCTTTGATGAATTTCATCAAATAAATTTAATATATCTCTCGAGGTTTTTGAATCAAGGTTACCCGTTGGCTCATCGGCTAAAATAATTGATGGTGAGTTTACCATAGCACGGGCAACAGCAACTCTTTGCCTTTGACCTCCCGATAATTCATTTGGTTTATGAGCGATCCTATCTTCAAGCCCTACGCTTATAAGAACTTCTTTGGCCTTAGCCAATCTGTCCTCTTTATTTACTCCTGCATAAATTAGAGGGAGAGAAACATTTTCCAAAGCTGTATATCTGGGAAGTAAATTAAATGTCTGAAAAACAAAACCAATTTCTTTATTTCTTATTTCAGCTAACTGATCATCTTCCAAATGACTTACATTGGTGCTGTTTAAAATATAATCCCCTCCTGTTGGTGTATCCAAACAACCAATTATATTCATTAGAGTAGATTTACCTGAACCTGAAGGCCCCATTATGGCAACATATTCATTTTTATTTATCGATAACGAAACAGATCGTAATGCACGTATTGTTTCGGTACCAACCTGGTAATTCTTTATTAATGTGTTGATTTCTATTATTTTGTTCATTATTAACCACTTGTCTGATTAAGAAAATACGAATTTAATCAATTTTAAAAGTATTACTGAATTTTTTTCTTAAAACTTAATAACATAATGTTGATAAGACAATTCTTTTCTGAAAAAGATTAAACCCATTCGAAATATATCAACAGAAACTTTTACTTTTGGGTGATTCTTTATTTCAGCCCATGCTTCTTCCATTTCATCTG